>CAMZKY010000201.1 GCA_947311455.1 uncultured Marinosulfonomonas sp.
GAAAGGTATAGACATCATCCTGACCGGCCACACCCATGACGCCTTGCCCGAACCGGTGTTGGTTGGCGAAACCATGCTGATTGCCTCTGGCTCAAACGGTAAATTTGTAACCCGCCTTGATCTGGACGTGCGCGATGGCCGTTTGATGGGCTTCCGCCATAAACTGATCCCCGTATTTTCAGACGTGATCGAAGCCGACAAAGATATGACCGCCGCGCTTGAGGCCGAACGCGCGCCGTTTAAATCCGAACTGGAAGAAGTGATTGGGCACACCGATAGCGAACTTTACCGTCGCGGTAATTTTAACGGCACATGGGATGATTTGATCTGTAACGCCCTGATCGATGAGCGTGAGGCCGATATCGCCCTTTCCCCGGGTTTCCGTTGGGGGCCAAGCCTGATTCCGGGCGACGCAATCACCCGCGAAGATCTGTATAACGCCACTGCGATGTCCTATCCAAACGCCTATCGTTCGGAAATGACCGGCGAAACCATCAAAACAATCCTTGAGGACGTGGCCGATAACCTGTTCAATCCTGATCCTTATTATCAACAGGGTGGTGATATGGTGCGGGTTGGTGGCATGGGCTATCATATTGATGTGTCCAAACCACAGGGTTCACGCCTGACAGAAATGACCATGCTGAAAACCGGCGAAAAGATCGACCCGAACAAAACCTATGTGGTGGCGGGTTGGGCTTCTGTGCGCGAAGGCACCGAAGGGCCAGCGATTTTCGATGTGGCTGAAAACTATATCAAACGTAAAGGCACCATCCAGATTGATCCGAACCAATCGGTCAAAGTTACGGGTGCCTGATAGGGATAAAAACAAAACAAGTCGCCGCGCTTTTTTAACCACAAGCGCGGCGATGATTGCCAGTGCGGGGGCGGCTCGCGCGGGCGATCCTGTAATCACACAGATGCAGCCGTGGCGCGAAACGCTGGGTGATCCGGTCAATGCCAAGGCCTATGGCACCCCTTCCGAATTTGAAAACCATGTTCTGCGCCGTCGTGTTGAATGGCTGACTGCGGATGCGTTTTCCTCGATAGATTTCACCCCGATTGACCAACTCGACGGCCTGATTACCCCGAACGGCGTGTGCTTTGAACGCCATCACGGGGGGGCTGCACAAATTGATCCTGCCCAGCACCGTTTGATGATCAACGGTTTGGTTGATCGCCCGCTGGTGTTCACCATGGAAGATTTGCAACGGTTCCCACGCGAAAACCACGTCTATTTTCTGGAATGCGCCGCCAATTCCGGCATGGAATGGCGCGGCGCGCAGATGGATTCGGTGCAATTTACCCATGGTATGATCCATAACGTGATGTATACGGGCATTCCTTTGCGCGTGTTACTTGATGAAGCAGGGATCAAACCTAACGGTAAATGGATATTGGCTGAAGGTGCAGATGCTTCGGGGCTAACCCGCTCGATCCCAATGGAAAAGGCGCTGGACGATGTGCTGGTCGCTTTCAAAATGAACGGCGAAGCCCTGCGGGTTGAGCAAGGCTACCCCCTGCGTCTGGTCGTGCCCGGATGGGAAGGCAGCACATGGATCAAATGGCTGCGGCGGATCGAGATTGGCGATAAACCATGGCACCACCGCGAAGAGGCCAGCAAATACACCGATCTGTATGGCGACGGAATTTCACGGCGTTTCACTTGGGTAATGGAGGCGAAATCGGTGATAACCAGCCCCAGCCCCACCATGCCAATCCGCCATGGCGCGGGGCAAATGGTAATCACGGGGCTGGCATGGTCGGGCCGCGGGCGGATCAAACAGGTGGATATCACGCTGGATGGGGGCAAAAACTGGCACAAGGCGCGCCTGGACGGGCCAAGCCTGAATAAATCCTTGCATCGTTTTTATTTCGATTTCAAATGGGATGGCAAACCGATGCTGATCCAAAGCCGTGCCCATGATGAGACCGGCTATGTGCAACCCACAAAAGACGCCCTTCGCACGTCACGCGGGGTGAATTCGACCTACCACAATAACGGCATTCAAACATGGCACGTGCAAGCCGATGGCGAGGTTGAAAATGTTGAAATCTCTTAGAATTGCGTGCTGTTCATTGGTGGTTGGTACTTCTGTTTTTGCCGGACCTCTTGGCATAGGGCGCATCGCCCAGCCTGATGAAATCGCCGCATGGAATACCGATATTCGCCCCGATGGGCAGGGCCTGCCAGCAGGGCAGGGGGATGTGCTGACTGGTGAAGAAGTTTTTGTGGAAAACTGTGCCGGATGCCACGGTGATTTTGGCGAAGGCGTTGGCCGATATCCCGCATTGGCGGGGGGGCAGGGCACGTTAACCGATGATCGCCCGCTTAAAACCATCGGATCATATTTGCCCTATTTATCGACGGTTTACGATTTTATTGATCGGGCCATGACGGTTGGTTACGGGCCGGAATTATCCGATGATGAAATCTATGCGGTGATTGCCTATCTGCTATATTCAAACGATCTGGTGGATGAAGATTTTACCTTAACCCGTGAAAATTTCACACAGAACCGTCTCCCGAATGAACCAAATTTCATCCCCGATGATCGCTTAACGCGCGAGGGCCCACATTTCCGAAAACCCGCTTGCATGGAAAACTGCAAGGCCGACGTAAACATCACCAGCCGTGCGGCAAATGTTGGTCAAACGAGCGAGTAAACTGTCTTCTTTTTCGTTTAAATATCCCCGCCGGCGGCACCGCGACGCGCGAAGCGCGGCGCAAAACATCAAGTGATCCGTAGGGCCTCATTTCTTAAAGAGTTTATTACCCGCAAACGCTGTTTTCGGGATCATTGGCGCAAAACAAGGAATAGACCAGATCAATCATCAATCGTGCACGATGATCGGATAGGGTGTAAAACACGGTTTTACCTTCGCGGCGGCACGAAACCAGGCCTTCCAAACGCAATCGCGCCAGCTGTTGGCTAACAGCGGCTTGGCGCGTGGACAAAAGCTGTTCCAGTTCTGTCACAGACTTTTCACCAGATGAAAGATGGCACAAGATCATCAACCGCCCTTCGTGCGACAAAGCTTTCAAAAAGGCAGAAGCGGATTCGGCCTGAGAGACCATATCTTTGGCATCCATGTTTTCATCCGGCTCGATGGCCGAGGTATCCACGAGATTCGCCACAGATACATCCTTTCGCGTTTCACACTACATATTCACGTATCATAACACGTTTATTTGGACAATGCGAGAAAACACTATTGAAGATCGTGAAATCTGCGCAAGGTTTCTAAACTGCTGATAATATGGGCATTTTTCTGGACAGGTGCTAAAATACAATCACGTTGCGGCGCGCTTTACCACTGCGTGTATCAGCTATTGCCTCGTTAATTTGATCCAGAGACCATCGGCCAGTGATCAATTCATCCAGCTTTAGACGCCCTTGTTCGTATAAATCAATCATCCACGGGATATCTCGCGCCAACACCGTATTCCCCATTTTTGATCCGATCATCTGCTGGCTGGTGGCGGCGCTGATCACTGGCTCGTAGCTGGCTTTTTCACCTGAATGAGGCATGCCAACCATCACCAGTTTGCCGCCCATGGCCAAATAACGAGACGCAGTTTCATAGGCGGGAATAGCCCCGACCGTCACCAGAACGGCATCCGCCATTTTACCGCTGGTCAATTTGCGCAACTGGTTCCATGGCTTCGGGTCACTGGCCAATATCGTATCGGTCGCACCAAATTCACGGGCGGCTTCCAGTTTTTCAGGTAATATATCCACGGCAACAATTTTCGCGGCGCCAGCAATTCGTGCCCCTTGAATGGCATTTAAGCCAACGCCGCCAGCACCAATCACCACTACATTTTGCCCCGCGCGCGCTTTGGCGCTGTTAACCACTGCTCCAATACCGGTGATAACACCGCAAGACAAAAGGCATGCGGATTCCATCGGAATTGTATCGGGAATTTTTATAATCTGGCTTGGATCAACCACTAGTTTTTCGGCAAAGGCTGCACAGTCCAACCCTTGACTAACGGGCGTGCCGTCGATTGTAGTTAATGGCCCGTCTAGTCGCGCGGGAGAAATGCAGGCAACGGGCATTCCGCTGGCGCAATTAGAACAACACCCACAGGCGCGAATTAAGGTAACGATCACCGTGTCTCCGACGTGATAGCGCGATGAATGCGGGCCAACTGCGCTGATAACCCCTGCGGCTTCGTGCCCGAAAACTGCAGGAAGTTTCCCACCCCAACCACCGTCGATAAAGGAAATATCAGAATGGCAAATTGCGCAGGCTTTTAGGGTAACCTGAACCTCGTCATTCATTGGTGCACGTAAATGTACAGTTTCAATTGTTAAGTCTTGGCCAAACTCATGTGAAACAGCGGCGCGAATTTTTTCCATTAGTTTTCCCCTTTTGCGTCAGAGTGATCAATCTACTGAAAAGGTGCAAGGCAAAACGGCCCGCGGCCTGTTAACCTTGAAAATTAGGTGCGTTTCATACTGGTTTAAGTCGCGTTATCGTCTTCGGTTTGCTGGCTGTATTTTTTTGCGGCCGTTAGAAAAATCACGAAACACGCCAATACCAATATGATTGACAAAATAAAAGGTGCACCGGGAAAATAGATGGGGGCGCTAGCGCCGCTGAAATAGCTGAAAGTTTGGGTCATAATGATCGGCGACAATATCATTCCAACGGATCCGAAACTCGCCAGTAGCCCTTGTAATTCACCCTGCTGATCATCACTTGCCGCGCGCGACATAATGCTCAGAAGCGCAGGGCCGGCAATGCCGCCAAGTGTTGTACTAGGAAGTAAGAATAACAGGATAGTGCCGTTTGGAATGACGGCCACCGCCAAAAAACCAAACATGTTGAACGTGAATCCCACCAAGACAGTGCGCACAAGGCCAAAGCGGGTAATAAACCGCTGAATTAGCATGCCCTGCACCACAGCCATTGAAACGCCATAGATTGTCAGGGAAATGCCAACCATTTGGCCATCCCACCCAAACCGTTCGCGGGTAAAATAGGCCCATACGGCAGGGTAAACAAAAAAGGCGACCGAATACAAAAACTGAATAATAAGCAATGGTTTAAGGCCCGGAAGCTTCGAGATATTTTTGAAGGCTCCCAAGGGGTTCGCACGCTTCCAATCAAAATCGCGGCGATTTTTGTCGGTGATTGTTTCGGGTAGGATAAAGGCACCAAAAATAAAGTTTGCCCCTGCCAAAATTGCTGCGGCAATAAATGGTGCGCGTGGCCCATAGGCGGATAAAAACCCGCCAATCAATGGCCCGAATACAAAGCCGATGCCAAAGGCCGCCCCAACCAGCCCGAAATTTTTGGCCTTGTCCTGTGGGGCCGAGATGTCGGCGATATAGGCCGTCGCTGTGGATTGCGTGGCGGATGTAATCCCCCCCACAATGCGCCCGATCAACAACAGCCAGATGGTGCCGGCAACGGCCATGACAATATAATCAATCGCCATGAAAAATAGTGAAACCAACAAGATACGCCGCCGCCCAAACCGATCTGACGCGCTGCCGATGGTGGGGGAAAACAGGAATTGCATCACCGCAAAGCTGGCCGCCAGCACACCACCCCATTTGGCCGCAGAGGCCAGGTCGGTATGGGCCAATTCCTGCATCAAATCGGGCATCACCGGCATAATTAGGCCGATGCCCATAGCATCGATCACCAGCGTAATCATGATGAAAAGAATGGGTAGACGGTTGTTCATGGGGGGGGCTCCGGTTCGCGAGCCTTAGATATACAAACTAAACTGAATAGCTCAATAGTGCTGCGCCCGTTTTGCGAATTCTTCTGCGTCATGCGGCGCAAGGCCTAATTGTTGGGCGGCGGTGAACAAGGTGCCAAATTCAATTTCGGGCCATGTAGATTTAGCAAGCGTTGCCAAATGTGTGCCGGTTTCGCCGGCCTTGGTGCAAAGGGATTTCACCGCCTCTTTGGCTTGGGGGCGGGGCATGTGATTTGCCAATGCAAAGGAAAGCGCCTCGGCGTAGATCAGGCCGATTTCGCCTTCCAGATTCTGGCGCATCTTTGCCGCGTTTGGCGTGATGGTTTGGGTCAGTTCCTGCGCGCAAGAAAGACTGCGGGCGGTGGCCATAATCATCTGGCCAAGGCTAAGCCATTCCACAAACCACGCCGCCCCGTCGCGTTGTTGGCGATGCATCATCGCGCTTTGGATCGCGCTGTTCAAGGCGACGGATTGCGTGGAAAGGGCTACCATCACCGACGGCAAAACAGGGTTGGATTTTTGCGGCATTGTTGACGATGCACCACCTTTGCTGAGGGATATTTCATCAATGCCGGATTGGCTTAGCAGGGTCAAATCTTCGCCGATTTTTCCAAGGCTTCCGGATAGCAGTGTCATCCATCCGGCAAATTCAGCGATGGTGTCGCGGGTGCTGTGCCAAGATTGAACGGGAGTGTTCAGTTTTAGAGATTTGGCGAAATTATCCCGTAATTCTAATCCCTTATCTCCTACCATAGAAAGGGTGCCTGCCGCACCGGACAAGCTGGCGCAGAGCAAACGCGGTTTGAGTTCGTTCAAACGATCCCCATGGGAAATCAACGGATGCCCCCAACTGGCCACCACCACGCCAAAGCTGGTGGGGCTGGCAATTTGGCCGTAGGTGCGCCCCGCCATTGGCAGGTTTGCATGGGTTTGTGCCATGTCGCCCAAGGCGTGAATGATCGTGCCAAGACGGGTTTCAAAGATGGTGATGATCTGGCGTAGGCGCAAAATTAGAGCGGTGTCGATGATGTCTTGCGACGTGGCCCCATAGTGGAAATATTGCGCGTGTTCGGGCGCATCTGTGGCGGCGTGAAAGGCCGACACAAGCGCCGGAATAACCACCGCGTTTTGGCCTGTTTGTTTTGACAGGCTGGCAGGATCGATCTGCACCTCCATCACCGCGCGTTGGATGAAATCGGCGCTGTCACGTGGGATGATGCCAAGCGCGCCTTGGGCCGTGGCAAGTGCCCCTTCTACCAGCAATAGCGCGCGCACTTCGGCACTATCTGTCAGCAGCTGACCAATCTGGGTATCACCAAACAATCCGCGAAACATGCCACTATCAAAGGGGGTAACGGCCATTATGCGCTCCGCAATCCAAGGATGGCGCGGGCCTGCGTAGGGGTGGCAACCGGGCGTTCGTATTTGGCGCATAGATCCGCTGCACGCGCTACCAGCGCCGCGTTTGAGGGGGCAAGGGTGCCGCGATCAAGGCGGATGTTATCTTCCAGCCCTGTGCGGGTGTGGCCACCCGCTGCAATCGCCCATTCATTCACTACAATCTGCCCCGGCCCAACGCCAGCGCCACACCACTGAGCATCCGGTGCGATACGGTTCAGGGTTTTAACATAAAAATCAAACACATGCCGATCAATCGGCATGGCATTTTTTACCCCCATAACAAATTGCACATATAACGGGCCATTCAGGATACCCTGTTTTTGCAAAGAAACTGCCTGAAAAATATGGCTTAGGTCAAAGGCTTCGATTTCGGGTTTGATGCCATAGGTTTGCATTTCACCCGCCAGCCAATTCACCAGATCAGGCGGATTTTCATAGACCCGCGTTGGGAAATTGTTTGATCCAACCGATAATGACGCCATATCCGGCTTTAATGGCAGCATTCCGCCGCGCGCCGTGCCTGCACCAGAGCGCCCGCCCGTGGACAATTGCACAATCATCTCGGGGCAATGTTTTTCTATCCCCTCCATCAATAGGGCAAATTTGTCGGGGGCGGATGTGGGTGTGCCGTCATCCATACGCACATGGCAATGGGCGATGCTTGCCCCAGCCTCAAACGCGGCGTGGGTGCTTTCGATTTGTTCGGAAACCGTGATTGGAACAGCCGGATTGTCGGATTTTTGTGGTAATGATCCGGTGATTGCGATGCAAATAATGCATGGGTTGGTCATGGTTAAATATCCAGAAAAACGGTTTCCTTGTCGCCCTGAATATAGATGTCAAAGCGATACACCACACCTTCATCGGTTTCGCGCCGTTTGGCAATCAAAGTTTCGCGGCGGTGGATATGTTCAATTAAATTGATTACCGGATCATCGGCGTTGTTTTCATCTTCAAAATACAGCCGCGTGTTCAGGCCCAGATTGATGCCGCGCGCCACAATCCACAGGTTGATATGCGGCGCCTGTGTGGTGCCATTTCGCCCGAGTGTTGCGCCGGGTTTTACCGTGTCAAACCCCCAAAGCCCCGTGTCAAAATCGGTAATCACCCGCCCCCAGCCACGAAAGCCCTCCTCAACGCCGCGCCCATCCTCGGAATGGGCGTAATGGCCTTGCGCGTTGGCTTGCCAGGCCTCCAACAGCACGTCTTTTACGGGGGCACCGGTGCCGTCATACACCATGCCTTCAATTCGGATTCGTTCGCCTTTGGCGTTTGGACCCGCGATATCCCAGCCAAGCTCCTGATCGAAAATGTCAAAGCCCGCGGCCTTTGGCGCGAGGCCGATATGCACATAAGGGCCAGCGGTTTGGGAGGGGGTTTCTTTTAGATAATTCATCGGCTTAGTTCCCTTCCAGACGGTTTTCAAACAAGGTAGAGCGCCGCCCGCGAAGCACGATATCAAATCGGTAGGCGAGCGTATCAAGCGGAATACTGGCATTCATATCAAGGCGGGCAATCATTTGATCCACGGCCTTTTCATCGGGAACGGAATTTACGATTGGGCAGGTTTTAATCAGGGGGTCGCCCTCAAAATACAGCTGGGTAATCAGGCGTTGCGCAAAGGCGGTGCCAAAGATCGAAAAATGGATATGGGCGGGGCGCCAGTTGTTGACCCAATTGCGCCACGGATAGGCCCCGGGTTTGACCGTGCGGAAATAGTAATAGCCGTTTTCATCGGTCAGGGTGCGCCCGCATCCGCCGAAATTGGGGTCAATCGCCGCCAGATAGGTATCTTTTTTATGGCGATACCGACCGCCCGCATTGGCCTGCCAGATTTCCACAAGCGTGTTTGGCACGGGGCGGGCGTTTTCATCCAGAACGCGGCCATGCACGATGATCCGCTCGCCAATCGGATCGCCAGATTTGGCGTAGTTTTTGATTAGATCGTTGTCTAGTTTATCGACGTCATTATGGCTAAAGACGGGGCCAGTGATTTCGGACAAGGAGTTTTCTAGCGACAACAAGGCATATTGAGGCGAACGGGTGACCGAGGTTTTGTAATCGCGGTGCAGGGCAGGGCCGTGGTGTTGGCGATCTCGTTGATAGAATTCAGCAGGTTTCATAGATCAATTCCCATTTCGGCATAGGTGCGTTTGGCAAGGCGCAAAGCGTGGTTGGCGGCGGGGACGCCGGCGTAAATGGCAACGTGCAGGAATACCTCGCGCACCTCGTCAGGCGTGGCCCCTGTGTTGGCGGTGGCGCGGATGTGCATTTCAACTTCGCCCCAATGACCCGCCGCCGCCAGCAAAGCCAAGGTAATCAGGGAGCGATCGCGGTGCGACAGGGTATCGCGCGCCCAAACACTGCCCCATGCGCCCTCAACGATCAAATCCTGAAACGGTTCGTCAAAGGCAGTTTTGCGCGCTTCGGCCTCATCAACATGGGCGTCACCCAGCACCGTGCGGCGGGTTTTCATGCCGTCTTTGTGGCGCTCAGACATGGCCCACCTCCTTTAGGAATTCGGTTAAAGCCTGTGCAAATTCTGCGGGTTTTTCCACGCAAGGCAAATGCCCCGCCCCGCGGATCAGTTTGAATTTTGCCCCTTTCACCAAACTGACGGTTTCGCGCACTAGATCGGGCGGGGTAGAGCCGTCTTCTGTGCCCGCAATGCCAAGGGTTGGCAGGGTCAGGCGGGCGGTATTTTCATATAGATCGGTTTCGGAAATCGCGGCGGAACAGCCCGTATAGCCATCAATCGGGGTGCGGCACAGCATGTTGCGCCAACCTGCCAGTTCAACCGTGTTGTGCGCGCGGAATTTTTGCGAGAACCAGCGTTCAAGGATTGATTGCTCCAGCGCGGCAACACCCCCTTTTCGCACCGCAGCGATACGGTCCTGCCACATGGAAACCGTGCCGATTTTGGTGGCGGTGTTGGATAAAACCATGGCGCGCACCAGATCCATACGTTCGGCGGCCAGCCCTTGGGCGATCATTCCGCCGATTGAAAGGCCGACAAACACTGCATTTTTCAAGCCAAGCTGATCCATCAGCGCGCCGATATCCTGCACCAGATCTCCCATGAAATAATCACCTTCAGGCGTAGAGGTTAATCCGTGCCCGCGCATATCATAACGCAGGATTTTCAACCCTTCAGGCAAAAGCGGCATCACCTGATCCCACAGGCGAAAATCGGTGCCAAGGGAATTGGAAAACACCACAGGCGCCCCATCATCCGGGCCGGTCAGGGCATAGTGAACATCAATTCCGTTTAGCGAGGTCATTTGCATCAGTATGGCAATCCTACATAGTTTTCAGCCAGCACACGTTGAGCCGCCTCGTTATCGCGCAAAAACTCAAGATCGGCCCTTTGCATTTTGAGATCAAAGCCGCTTTGATCAGGGAAGCGGTGCAACAGGTTTGTCATCCACCAGCTAAAGCGTTCGGCCTTCCAGATGCGGGCAAGGGCGCGGTTGGAGTATGTTTTCAGGCCATCTTCGTTGTTATTGCGATAGAAATCAACAAATGCGTTATAGAGATAATGGATGTCGGACGCGGCGGTGTTCAACCCTTTGGCCCCTGTGGGCGGCACGATATGGGCAGCATCCCCGCATAAAAACAGGTGACCCCATTGCATCGGCTCGCTGACAAAGGAGCGCAGCGGTGCGATTGATTTTTCAATGCTGGGGCCGGTGATGAGTTTATCGGCAAATTCCTGCGGGATGCGGCGGCGCAGTTCATCCCAAAAAGCATCGTCGCTCCATTTTTCCACGCCGTCCGATAAGGGCACCTGAATGTAGTAGCGGCTTAGATTTTCGTGGCGCATTGAACACAGGGCAAAGCCACGGTCCGAGCTGGAATAGATCAGCTCATGGTTCACCGGCGGGGTTTCGGACAACACCCCAAGCCAGCCAAACGGATAGGATTTTTCATAGTCGCGCCGGATATTGTCGGGAATTGTTGGGCGGCTAACGCCGTGAAATCCATCGCAACCGGCGATGTAATCGCAATCAATCCGTTCTTCGCCATTTCCTGCATCAAAGGTTACATAAGGAGCGTTGGTTTCGGCATCGTGGATTTGCACATTTTCGCTGTTGAAGATGATTTTTCCGTCCATCACCTCGCGCGCCTCATATAGATCGCGGGTCACTTCGGTTTGGCCGTAAACCACAACGGGGGTGCCGGTGTGTTTGGTGAAATCTATGCGAAACTGTTCGTTGTTATAGGCAATGATCGTGCCGTCGTGGGTGAAACTGTGGGCATCCATATTGGCGGCGACGCCGGCTTTGCGCATCAGATCAACGAACCCGACCTCAAGCACGCCAGCCCGAATACGCCCTAAAACATAGTCGCGCGTCTTGCGCTCCAATACCACGGAATCGATGCCGTTCTTGTCCAATAGCTGACTGAGCAACAGGCCTGACGGCCCACCACCAATGATCACCACTTGCGTTCGCATTTCGTATCTCCTTTGTGGGGAAGATGTCGAAAGTAATTAACTGTGTCAACTAGTGTATGTGTCGTTCAACTTGATATGTGCCATGATCTGCCCGTGATCCGAGGCCAATTTGTTATACGGGGCTTCATCATGTGAGCCATCGGTGATGTGATCATTAAAAACGCTGAAATACTCCATTTCGCCGATTTTATCGGCAAAATCAGGGTGGAAATGGCGGCTCATTAAAATTTGGTCGATGCTTTCAAACACCCCGCCAAAAGCCGAGGTATAGACCATATCGCGCATGGATTTGCGCACGAACAGTTTTTCTGCGGAATGCAGTTTAACGCGGGCTATGGCCTCTTGGATTTGCAGATTTTCGGCCTTCTTATACCTGTCATTGCCCTTTTCCGCATCGTGGCGCAGCATCCAGGAATAATTTTTGAACGGGGTTTCACCCGAGATTATTTCAGAACTCACTGCATTTTCGCTATCGTTGAAATCCCCTAAAACCATCACCGGATTGCCCGCCTCAAGTTCGGCAATGATCATCACCCGCAACACCCATGCTTCGCTCATCCGGCGCAGGGCGGCGCGCAGGGCGCCAAGCGCGCGGCCTGCGGGATCATAATTGGTCAGGTCGGATTCCGGTGCAAATTCAGCGCCTTGCGGGCGGATGAATTCGCCCAGTTTGGATTTTAGATGACAATTAAATACGGTGATCACCTGATCCCCAACCGGAATGCACACCTTAAGGATCGGGCGCGACAGGCGGGAAATGGTGTAATTCCCGCTGTCTTCTCCGGTTAGATCACGCATCGGAATTGTTAGGGCAGGGGATAGATCCTGAATAACTTCGGGGGGGCTGGAAAAACCGAACCGCGACAAGATCGCAACCCCGGGCCGCCGTTCACCGGGGTCGCCATCATTGGTGTTGGGCGCAAAGGCAAGGGCGGCATCAGAATAGGGGGTATAGGCGAGTTTTTTGAAAATCGCCTTTTTGGCATAGCGTTTGTTACGGTCGGGGATTGTGGCCTCGTTTGTGGCAATGCCGCGCCGGTCGGCCTCGTCAATTACCGCCTGCAGGGTGCTTTCCTCGAAAATTTCCTGAAACCCTATGATATCGGCGTCCAGCGTCAAAATCTGGTCGGCCATCCAGTCTTCTTTCCAGGCGTATTCTTCGGGGGTGTAGGATTGGAATTTGTAATATTCCTGATCGGCCCCGATCAGGTTTTTGACGTTAAAACTGGCAATCGTAAAGCGTGTCATTGATTAAATCCCGTATTTTGCAAGGGCGGTTTGAAACATATCCGAGTCTACGTTGCCACCGGAAGCAACGCAAATCGCGGTGTCGCCATCAAGTTGATCACTGTGGAACAAGGCCCCTGCCAGTGCCGCCGCGCCACCCGGCTCAATGACGATTTTCAAGCGGGTAAACGCCATGGCCATGGCGTGCAAACATTCATCTTCCGACACCACAACCCCCGCGCCACACAGGCGTTTGAGGATCGGAAATGTGATGTTGCCAACCGACGGCGTGATGATCGCATCACAGATAGAACCGGCGCTTTGTGCGTTTTGTTCAATCTCCCCCGATACCAACGAACGGGTGGCATCGTCAAAATTTTCCGGTTCGGCGGGATGCACTGTCATATCCGGGGCCAGTTGATCAAGCGCCAGTGCGGTGCCCGAGGTTAACCCCCCGCCACCGCAAGGCACCAGAACTTCGGCTTTGGAAATGCCAATCTCGGCGGCCTGTTGCGCAATTTCCAGTCCAACCGACCCTTGCCCTGCAATCACCAAAGGGTCGTCAAACGGTTTGATCAGGGTCAGGCCGCGTTCCCGTGCCAAGCGCGCGCCTATTTCATCGCGATCTTCGGTGGCGCGATCATAAAGCACCACCTCGGCGCCCAAGGTGCGGGTATTTTCGATTTTCAGCTTGGGTGCATCTGCGGGCATGATGATGACCGCGGTGGTGCCATGTTCACGGGCGGCAAGGGCAACGCCTTGGGCGTGGTTGCCTGATGAGTAAGCAATCACCCCCTTGGCGCGCAAATCGGGGTCAAGCGCGGAAATGGCTGACCACGCGCCGCGAAATTTGAAAGATCCGGTGTGTTGTAGGCATTCGGCTTTGACAAAAACCTTGCGCCCCGCGACATCATCCAGAAACGGAGATGATAGCAAAGGCGTGACGCGCGCTTTGCCGTTCAGGCGTTGTGCTGCGGCTTGGATCATGTCGTAATTCATTGTAATTGCTCCGGAAATTAAGGGATAAGCAACAGAATTCTGGCGTATCCATAAATTGCGCATATAGCGTTGGCATTTTAGGTGACTGTAGAAAAGGGGCCGCAAAGCCCCTTAAGATCGGTTTGAAAATTGGGCTTACAGGCCTTTGTGGACTTCGGGCACAAAGGTCTGATCATCCATCGGTGGGCGCACATAACCCTGTTGAACGGGACGTTCTTCTAGAACAATCGGTTCGGGTGTGGTGTCTTCATACGGAATTTGCGCCAAAAGGTGATTGATGCAATTGATCCGCGCGTGTTTTTTTACATCTGAATTCACCACATACCACGGGGCCTGTTTGATATCGGTGTGGGCAAACATGATGTCTTTGGCTTTGGAATACTCTTCCCAACGGTTGCGGGATTCCAGATCCATTGGCGATAGTTTCCAGCGTTTGGTCGGGGTTACAAGCCGTTTTTGGAACCGGCGCTCTTGTTCTTCGTCGGATACAGAAAACCAGTATTTGATAATCTGGATCCCCGAACGCACCAGCATACGTTCAAATTCGGGGCAGGAGCGCAAGAAATCCTGATGCTCTTCGTCGGTGCAAAACCCCATCACCTTTTCCACGCCACCGCGATTATACCATGACCGGTCAAAAATCACCATTTCACCAGCCGAGGGCAAATGCGCCACATAGCGTTGGAAATACCATTGGGTGGTTTCACGTTCGGTGGGGGCGGGCAGGGCCACCACGCGGGTGATGCGCGGGTTCATCGGTTCGGTGATGCGTTTGATGGTGCCGCCTTTGCCAGCCGCATCGCGGCCTTCGAAAATCACCACAACTTTTAAACCTTGGGATTTGATCCACTCTTGCATTTTAACAAGTTCGATCTGCAAACGGGCCAGTTCGGTCTCGTATTTCTTATTCGATATTTTCTTGGTTGACATACGTGCCCCCTTGGTAAAACGTGCGCGCGTTTCAAAAGGTCAGGATAAAACATTAAAGACAGATGGTCGAATCAAAAATTCGTTCGGGTGGTAATCAAATCGGCCTAAGAATAAGGTATGGCAGTGCATAGTGTTAACTTCGTACCACTTCCGTTCCGGCGATCTGGTCATGGCGCATTTTTCCGTTCCAGCGGAACAGTGGTAATATGTAGAACCACAACGATAAGGCAAAAAAAACAAGAGCGATTGAAATGATCAACAACGTATTGGAAAATAGCGCCTGAATAACAGAGTACGGTAACAAATCGAAAAGGAGAACAGGCATAAATGGGGCAAACCGCCAAAATTCACGTTTTAGGGCTTGATGGCGAGTTTTATGGACAACCCTTATTCCAAGAAGGGCCTTACCGGGCGTATAGCCTTGCCACTTAGTCAAATAAAAGGCTGAGCCAATAATGAGAAATGCCAAGACTAAAAACCCTTGCGGATGAACGGGGTTAATTGGTATGCCGATTGCATTAATTGGAACAGAAATTCTTTTTCCTGTCGTAATAGTGACATTGTCATATTTCATGTGTGTTTTGTCATAAAACAAAGTGGCAGTTATTCCATTATCAAACAAGAACCACAATTTTGTGCGGCACGCCGCAGCCCTAGTTGGGCGTTGATCTTTGATGAAATCTACCAATTCGATTGGAGCTGTTTTTATTGTCTGACAGGACTTGGAAAAAATTCCAGCATTACCATAACGGATCTGTTCGGTATGATCGCGAACAAGTGGGTAGAGCAGCATAGTCGTGACAACTGCGACTATAAGCCAGTCGATAAGCAACGCTAATCCACGCCGTATGATCATACGAGGGGGCATTACAAATTCTCGGTCTGTGCCATGCCCAGCACATGAAACCCGCCATCCACGCGGATGATTTCGCCGGTGGTGCAGGCGCCGGCGTCCGACGCCAGATAGACGGCGGTGCCGCCCACGGCCTCTAGGGTGGCGTTGCTGCGCAAAGGGGCGTTGGATTCGGTGTGGCGATAGGTTTTGCGGGCGCCACCAATCGCGGCCCCGGCAAGGGTTTTCATCGGGCCCGGCGAAATGGCGTTGACGCGAATACCGTCCGGCCCCAGATCATTGGCCAAATAGCGCACGGCAGATTCCAGCGCGGCTTTGGCCACGCCCATAACATTATAAAACGGGGTGACGCGGTTTGAGCCTTGGAACGTCAGCGTCATGATCGTGCCGCCATTTTTCATCAAAGGTGCGGCGCGGCGGGCCACGTCGATCATGGAATAACAGGAAATATCCAGCGAGTTTTTAAAGTTTTCGCGGGATGTATTCACAAACCGCCCCGTCAGTTCATCTTTGTCGGAATAGGCCAGCGCGTGAACCACAAAATCCAGCCCGCCCCATTCCTGTTTGATTTTTTCAAAGGCAGCGTCCATGGAGGCATCATCGGTCACGTCAACATCAACCAGGATGTTCGCCCCCAAGGATTCAGCCAACGGGGCCACGCGTTTACCAAAGGCATCGCCTTGGTAGGTAAATGCCAGCTCCGCACCCTCGGCGGCCATAGCCGAGGCAATGCCCCATGCGATTGAACGCTGATTTGCAACGCCCATGATCAGGCCACGTTTGCCTTTGAGAGAATCTGTCATAATTTACCCGTGATATTTGCTAAGGGCGATGGTGCCGTTGGTGCCACCAAAGCCAAAGCTGTTTGAAATGATTGTATCAAGACCTGCGTTTTCCACAAATTCGGTGCAGATTTCGCTGGGGTCGATTTGGGGGTCAAGCTCGGTGATATTGGCCGATGGCGCAATGAAATCGCCATTCATCATAATCATCGAATAGATTGCCTCATGCACGCCCGCGCCGCCCAAACAGTGGCCGGTGAGGGATTTTGTCGAGGTGATCGGCGGCACGTTCCCTTCGCCAAACACACGGCGAATTGCGTGCACCTCGGTCACGTCGCCCGCAGGGGTCGAAGTGCCGTGGGCGTTGATATAGCCAACCTTGCGATCGCCGATGGTGCTAAGCGCCAGTTTCATTGAGCGTTCCGCCCCTTCGCCGGACGGGGCCACCATATCGCTACCGTCGGATGTTGCGCCATAGCCTGTGACTTCGGCATAGATTTTTGCGCCGCGCGCCAAAGCGTGTTCAAGTTCCTCAAGCACAACAACACCGCCGCCACCGGAAATCACAAACCCGTCACGGGTGGCGTCAAAGGCGCGGGAGGCTGTTTCGGGGGTGTCGTTATATTTGCTGGACATGGCACCCATCGCATCAAACAGGCAGGATAATGTCCAGTCCAGCTCTTCGCCTCCACCGGCAAAAACGATGTCTTGCTTGCCAAACTGGATTTGCTCAACCCCGTTGCCCATACAGTGCAAAGATGTGGTGCAGGCCGAGGTGATGGAGTAGTTTACACCCTTGATTTTAAAGGGAGTGGCAAGGCAAGCCGAGTTGGTGGACGACATACAGCGCGTC
>CAMZKY010000202.1 GCA_947311455.1 uncultured Marinosulfonomonas sp.
AACAGGGCCACGAGGATATGACCATCGGCCTGCAATGGCAGGATGATCGCCCCTCCAATCTGGTTTGGAACCTGTCGCTACCGTTCTTTAAAAAATGAACTATGACGCGTTGGAAACCGCCGCCAATGCGCAGTTTCTAACCATTGTCGGGGCGTTCCATCCCGAGGCTGAGGGCGCCAAAACCATCCTGCTTTTAGGGCCGGATGAACCCGCATTCTGGCCGCATTTCACCACGACCCACGAATATCAGGACGGTCAAGCTGATCCAATGGATCGCTGGTCAAAACGTGTGATCGGGGGGCTTGTGGATCAAAGCAATGGCCGCGCGCAATTTCCCTCGGATGGGCCACCCTATCCGCCGTTTATCGCGTGGGCGTTGGCCTGCGATAGCATGTGGGAATCACCGGTGGGGTTGCTTGTGCATCACAAGGCGGGATTGTTTGTTTCATTTCGCGGAGCGATTGCTTTGCCGGATCACATTGAGCTGCCCCCCGCCTCACAAAACCCTTGTGTTACATGCGACAGACCTTGTTTAACAGCCTGCCCGGTTGATGCCATATCATCCGGTTACTATGATGTTCCATTCTGTAAATCCTATCTGAATTCAGCCTCGAAAACTGCTTGTATGGAAACAGGGTGTTTCGTTCGTCGCTCTTGCCCTATCAGCGGAAAATATGCCAGAGTGGCGCATCAATCCGCTTTCCATATGGCCTCGTTTAACCCGCAATGACCTTACGCTTAATTCTAGTTCGACATGCTAAATCCAGTTGGGATGATCCACTGGTGGATGATCATGATCGCCGTTTGAATGAGCGCGGCCGCAAGGCGGCAACCGCCGTTGGAAAATGGATCAAAGAAAAGAAGTATTGCGTGCAAACCGTGTATTCCTCAACGGCGCGACGCACGGTTGAAACATGGTCGGGGATTTCGGCATTTTGTAATTCCGAGGCAGATGTGCAGTTCTCTTCGGCGCTGTATCTGGCATCACCTGACCGAATGTTGACCATGCTTCAGGGGGCACGCACAGAATCGGTAATGATGATTGCACATAACCCGGGCACTGCCAGCCTTGCCGAAGGGCTGGTTAAAGAGGCCCCGCAGCATCCCAAATTTTTTGACTATCCCAGTGGCGCGGTTACGGTGATTGATTTTGATTGCGAAAGCTGGGCTGATATCAATCTACACACGGGAAACATTATTGATTTTGTTGTCCCGCGAGATTTGGGCTGACGCGCAGGCTAGTTGTGCTCTGCAAACTCGTACCGCGTCACGTTTCCGTCTACCAGAATACTATGTGTCACCAAATGCCCACCACCCGTTAGGTGATGCAGCAGATATCCGGGTTTGGTTTTCAAAAATTTCGACGGCTTTTCCTGCGTTAAATCCAGCGCCAGCTGCATGCCCATGCTGGGGGCCGTTGTCACAATCGTTCCATTCCACAGCGTGTGTGTTAGCAAATGAATATGCCCACATAGAACCCGTTTGATATTTCCGCAGTCAGCAATAAGCGCGCCCAATTCATCCGATCCGACAAACCCGTCGACATCGGTTTCGGGAATACCCAGCTTCAGCGGGGGGTGGTGCATGAACAATAGCGTCGGCGTTTGTTGATCCTCGGCAAGGCGTTCTTTGATCCATGCCAGCCGCGTGGCGCATAAAACCCCACCGGATTCACCGGTTTCAAGCGTATCAATCCCGATCATACGGATCGGGTATCCATCAATCACATAATTAATAAACCCATCAACACGTTCAGGGCAGGCTTTGCCGCCGAACACATCCCAGATATGGCCGCGATCATCGTGATTGCCCGGAATAATGTAATATGGGCAATCTAATCCATCCAGAATGGATTTCGCCCTAAGTGTTTGATCGATACACCAATCGTTCGCCACATCACCTGTTATCAATACCAAATCAGGTTTTGGAATAAGGCCGTTGATATGGGCCACACAACGCGCGAGGTTTTCTGCCATGGGAACGATCCCATAGGTCTGTTTATCCGCTGCGGCAATGTGAGTATCACTGATCTGGGCAATGAGCATCCCGATCTCCTTGGTAAATCGGGCCGCCCAATCAGACGGCCCGTTTTGTTGTTATTCAGTTGGCGTGGGTACTGAACCCGGCGCAAACACACCACCGAACGCACCACTACCACCTGTTTCAGCAGGTTTCGGCGTTGCCGGTGCCGCCTCGTTCAGGTTGGTGGGATCGAACACACCGCCAAAGGCGCCAGAGCTTCCACCGGATTTGCTTTCTTCAGAACCACCAAAGATATCAGGCCCTTTCAGGCTGCCCTTTTGATCTCGGATCAAACGCTGTTTGCGCAGCTCCTGGATACGTTTGGCAACTTCGGCTTGCTTGGCTTCGCGCACGTCAGCTTTACATTGCGCAGGGCTATAGCTTTGGGCGGTGCTTACTGTAACGATCACCACAAAAGACAACAGAACCACAACAATCGCGGCAGGATTACCTGTCATGAACGCTGGCAAAATACCTTTTTTCGCTGGCTTTGCTTTGCCTTCACGAATGGCTGTTTTGCGTAGGTTGTTACGACGCATTGCTTCTGCAATCAGCGCACCAAACACCGTCAGAACAATAATGATAAACGCCAGCGAAGAGATCGAGGGGTTAATCCCCAACCGCACCTTTTGCGCCAAAACCGTTGTCAGGGTTTTGTATTTCAGGATCGTAAACGTTGTGGTGTTATAGTTTTCGAACGACGCCAAAAAGGCCAACACCGACGCCGACGCGATTGCAGGACGCATGAAAGGCAACAGGATTTTACGGAACGCCTGTGTATGAGTTGCCCCAAGATCAAGCGCAGCTTCGGTTAGGCCCGGGTCAAACCGCTGCAAGCGTGCCACGAACACCAGCATCGCATAGGATGCAATGAATGATGATTGGCCAAGGATGGTCAGGAAAATCCCGTTATGGAACAAATCCCCGATAAACGTTCCATCACCAGCGCCAACAAAACGTGCGGCACGATCCCAGAAAACCACTGTCGAAATCCCAAGCACAACGCCGGGAACCAGAATTGGCGCAATAATCATGGTGTAATAGGTGGAACGGAATCTTGCCCAAACTTGCGTTAGTACGATAGAA
>CAMZKY010000203.1 GCA_947311455.1 uncultured Marinosulfonomonas sp.
GCCACGGGTGCGTAAATACCCTTCCAACCCTGTTGCGGTTTTCTGATCATTTTCGAAAAACGCGGAATAGCTATCAATGGCGGAATTATAGCCTTTACGGATAATCATATCAGCCGCATCCGCGTTCAAATCCTGATGAAATGCCGCCCCATCTGTGCCCTGAACGCAATGGGCCGGCCAAAGCACTTGCGACCCATAGGGCATATCAATCATTTGAAACGGGGCCTTGCCTGCATGATTGCTGGCAAATGATGTGTGATCGGCCGGGTGCCAATCCTGTGTCAGGATCGTAACGGCGAATTCATCAATCAATCTATTGATCCGTGAAACAATTTCGTCGCCACTTTCCACGGCCAAGGCGCCACCCGGGCAAAAATCATTTTGAACATCAATCACCAATAAGGCGCTGTTTTTATCTGGCATGGCAAAAGCTCCTGTTTCTATGATAATGGGTAAAAGGCCAATCGCGGCGCGTCAATGGCAGGAAAGAAATAGATCATGTATTCCATCGGGCAACTGTCCAATAAAACCGGCGTAAAAGTGCCAACTATTCGATACTATGAACAAATGGGATTACTCGTTTGTGCGGGCCGTTCTGCTGGCAACCAGCGCCGATATACGCAAGACGGGCTTGAGCGCTTGTCCTTTATTCGCCATGCCCGCGATCTCGGACTCTCACTAGAAGATATTCGGGAATTGGCCGATCTAAGCCAGCATCCTGACACGCCTTGTAATGAAGCCCATACCATTGCCGCCCGTCATCTTGATGCCGTGAGGGCGCGGATTGAGAAGCTGCGACGCTTGGAAAAAGAACTTTCACGCATCACACACACGCCGGATGAGGGCCATGTAGGAGCTTGCAACGTTATCCAGACACTCGCCGACCACAGGCTGTGTGAAGGCGAACATTAGTTCAACTCACCTAACGCTAATCAACTGATCGCTTCGCTTTATCAAGGCTAACCGTATGTTGATAACGAATCCATTATTCCGGAATAGTAGAATCATCGGCATGCGCAATAATCTAGCATTAACAATGCATTACCATGTTTTACGCAGAAACTATTTGCTATTCAAAGCCTGCTAGACCGATCAGTCCACAGGTTAGAAATCCAGGTTTTCAACTTCCAATGCGTTGGTCTGAATGAACTCACGTCGCGGCTCTACCACATCTCCCATCAACTTGGTGAATATGTCGTCAGCTTCGGCAAAGTCATCGATCTTAACCTGCAACAACGTTCGAGCATCCGGATCGAGTGTGGTATCCCACAACTGGTCCGGGTTCATCTCGCCCAAGCCTTTGTAGCGTTGTAAGGACAGGCCCTTTTCGCCCTCTGACAGAATCGCATCTAACAGATCATTCGGCCCGAAAATCGGCGTTTCGCGATCCTTGCGCACCAAGATTGCGGCCTCGGCATAAACTTCTTGCAAGGTTTCCGTCATAGAGCCCAATTTGCGTGCCTCACCAGAGCGTAGCACACGCCCATCCAGCAATCGCACCTCGTCAACGCCGCGCAACAATCGCGAAAGGCGTATGCCCTGATCCTGAGTTGGGCGACCTTGCCAGCCGCGTTCATACTCCACCGCAATCAGGTTCAAGCGGGCCGCAACGAAATCGGCGACCGATTGCAAATCGGAATCTATTTTTGATGTCTGGAACGCACCAGCAATCGCCGCTTGCTCCAGAATATGGCGTGGATAATGGGTGGGAAAGGCCTGTAGGATACGCCGCGTTGTGCGGGCTTCTTCAACGACACGCAACAGATCTTGGCCAACGATTTCTTCGCCATTTTTCAGGCGTAGAATTGCACCGTCAATTCCTTGTTCAATCAAATAATCATCCAAGGCTGGCTGATCTTTTAGGTATACTTCCGATTTGCCACGGCTCACTTTAAACAGTGGCGGTTGGGCGATATACAGATATCCGCCCTCGATCAATTCACGCATGTGGCGGAAAAAGAATGTCAGCAGCAAGGTACGGATATGCGCGCCATCGACGTCGGCATCGGTCATGATAATGATCTTGTGATAGCGTAGTTTCGTAATATCGAATTCTTCGCGCCCAATCCCCGTGCCCAGCGCCATAACCAGATTGCCGATTTCCTGCGAAGCCAGCATCCGGTCAAACCGCGCGCGTTCAACATTCAGGATCTTACCGCGCAACGGCAAAACCGCCTGCGTTCCGCGATCACGACCCGTCTGCGCCGACCCACCGGCAGAATCCCCTTCCACCAGAAAGACTTCGGTTTTGGTGGGGTCTTTTTCGGAGCAATCTTTCAATTTTCCGGACAGGAAATTCACATCCATCGCAGTTTTACGGCGGGTCAACTCACGCGCTTTGCGCGCCGCCTCACGGGCATGTGCGGCCTCAACAATTTTACTGACAATCATTTTGGCGTTGGCTGGGTTTTCTTCAAAATACTCGGCTAGTTTTTCATTCACCAAGCTTTCAACAACGGGGCGCACTTCGGACGACACCAGTTTGTCTTTGGTTTGGCTTGAAAATTTCGGGTCAGGTACTTTTACCGACAAAACACACGTCAATCCTTCACGGGCATCATCGCCAGTAAAGCTGATCTTTTCTTTTTTAGCGATCCCTGAAGACTGCGCGTAATTATTGATCGTACGCGTTAAGGCACCACGAAATCCTGCAAGGTGCGTGCCGCCATCACGTTGCGGAATGTTGTTGGTAAAGGGCAAAACGTTTTCGTGGTAACTATCATTCCACCACATCGCAACCTCAACGGTAATGCCGTCTTTTTCGCCAATAAGTGAAATCGGGTCGGGCAGCATCGCCGTTTTTGACCGATCAAGATAGCGCACAAATTCCATGACGCCGCCGTCGTAAAACAATTCGGTGCGCAGATCTTCTGCAGGGCGC
>CAMZKY010000204.1 GCA_947311455.1 uncultured Marinosulfonomonas sp.
CGCTTGGGTCATAAACAACTTGCATGCCTTTTGAAACGTGGATGAAACGGCCTGCGCCATTTTCAACCTGGCTATAGCCGTTTTCAAGCGCCAGCAGGATTTGATTACCAGGCAGCTCTGTCATCACCGTTGCATTGCCAAATGGCAGTTCTGTCAGAATGTCGGCGCGGGTTAGAACCGTGCCCGCATCATATGTGCGATCTGCGCGGATACCGCCGCCATTTGTCAGTGCGATATCTGCACCGGTTGCCGCTTGCATCGCATCCACGATCAAATTGGCCATAGCCGATTCTTGCGAACGCACGATGTTACGACGAGAATCAAGCTCGCCTGAGGTTTTGCCGATTTCAACACCCAGTTCCGCGTCCAGCTTTTTAGAGAACGCATCAACCATGGCTTGGGTTTCAGGATCAGGCGTGGTGCTTGCCGTATCGATAAAGCGGAAATTCGGCGTCCATTTGATCCGACGCTTGCCGCGTTTTTCACCAATAGTTACAGCCAGATCAAGCGGCGTTACGAATCGCCCGTCAATCGATGTTTCCACATAGGCTGTTACCCCGTCGTAAGACGTTGCATAGGAGTGATCGTCGCCCGACATAATCACATCAAACGTGTGGCTGGCAATGATTTGACGGTCATTGGCCATGTTGGTTTGGATCACACCGATAATGATGTCCGCACCTTCGGAACGGGCGGCTTTGGCTGCTGCAATCGCGCTATCCACAGTGCCACCGAATTTCAGATCGCCGGTGCTGGCAACCGTTGGGGATGTGTCTTGCGCCACAGGAATCATCGCGATTTTCAGGCCTTCGATTTCTTTCCACATCACACCACCAAGGCCGGCAACAGGAGAACCGTCACCATTGGTGATATTAATCGCAGCCCAAGGATATTTGGACGCGCCCATTTTTTCGATGAAGTTTTCAACGCCGAAATCAAACTCGTGATTGCCGGGAACAGCAATATCAAACGGCACAAGGTTGGTTAGATCAATAGTGTTTTGGCCTTTGTCCAAGCCCGACAGGATTGATGGCGACAGCATGTCACCGTCAAACACATATAGCGTATTCGGGTTGGCGGCTTTTTCGGCCTTAACAATGGCGTTCAGGCGGGCAAAACCACCCTTGCCACGATCACCGTCGAATTTATAGATGTCACCGATACCGACGATGGTCAGGTTCACTTTGACATCTTCGGCATAAACAGGTGCCATTGTTGCCGCAGCCAAAGCCGTACCGGCCATTAACGTGCGAAATTTGGAAAGAGTGCGTTTACGCATTAGGAATCCCCCTGATAAAATATGATTGCACCATGGTGACAATGATTGATCCAAGAGTCAAAGAGTTGCGTATAATTTTTTTACAAAATCGCCCCTCACCTTCCCAACCCCGCCCCTTGACCATCGGGCCATCAACGGGCATGTGAACGACATGCAGATTTATAAAATATTCCGAGGCTCTGAATGGGCCGAATTCGAATCCAGCCGCGAAACCCTTGGCGCGCCGATTGATACGAATGACGGATTTATCCATTTTTCCACCGCCCCACAGGCGGGCGAAACCGCGGCCAAATATTTTGCAGGTGTGGATGGCCTGATGCTGATCGCGTTTGAGGCCGATGCCATGGGTGACGCGCTAAAATGGGAACCATCACGCGGGGGAGATCTATTTCCGCATCTTTATCGCACCCTGTCCCTATCCGAAGTCCTGTGGGCCAAACCTCTGCCTTTTGAAAACGGCGCGCATGTCTTTCCAAAGGAAATGACATGAGCTTGATTGAGCAGTTGGGCATCAAAGCCCTGCATCGGCTTGACCCCGAAACGGCCCATGGTTTGTCCCTCAAAGCATTGAAAACCGGATTGGTGCCATCCTTCGGCGTCTTCACCTCCCCGCGCCTTACCACCACTATTGCCGGATTATCCCTGCCCAATCCGGTTGGCCTTGCTGCAGGCTATGATAAAAATGCCGAGGCCTTGAAACCGCTGTCAAACGCCGGTTTCGGCTTTATCGAGGTTGGCGCCGCCACCCCGCGCGCGCAGCCTGGCAATCCAAAACCGCGCCTGTTTCGCCTTAGTGAAGATCACGCTATCATCAACCGGTTCGGGTTTAACAATGACGGTATGGACATAATTGCCAATCGCCTTGCCAACCGCCCACAAAACGCCATCATCGGCCTGAATCTGGGAGCCAACAAAGACAGCGAAAATCGTGCTGATGATTTTGCGCAGGTCTTAACCCGATGTGGGGATTATCTGGATTTTGCCACGGTCAATGTTTCTTCTCCCAACACCGAAAAGCTGCGCGATCTACAGGGCAAACAGGCGCTAACCGCACTGCTGAACGGGGTGATGCAAGCCCGATCAGGGCTTAAAGAACCCCTGCCGATTTTTCTGAAAATTGCGCCCGACCTAACACAGACAGAATTGACAGACATCGCCGAGGCCGCAATGGAAACAGGCGTCGCGGCTATTATCGCCACAAACACAACCCTGTCGCGTGACGGGCTACATGGCCCGCATGTGCATGAGGCCGGTGGATTATCCGGTGCCCCGCTATTTGAAAAATCCACCCGCATTTTGGCGCAGCTTTCACAAATCACCGACGGTAAAATCCCCCTGATCGGGGTTGGCGGAATTGGTTCCCCCCAGCATGCCTATGATAAAATCTGCGCGGGCGCATCGGCGGTGCAGCTTTATTCCGCCATGGTCTATCAAGGCATGTCACTGGTCACCAAAATCACCAAAGGACTGGACAAGCTACTGGCCCGCGACGGATTTTCCAATATTGCCGACGCCGTTGGCACCAAACGAAAGGACTGGTTATGAGCAAAGTTACAATCTGGCATAATCCACGCTGTTCCAAATCACGCAGCACACTTGGCCTATTAACAGAACGCGGCCTTGACCCTGAAATCGTCAAATATCTGGACGACGCCCCAAGCATAGATCAAATTCGCGCGGCACTTGCCCTGTTGGACATCCCAGCCATTAAAATGATGCGCGCCAAGGAACCCCTTTTCAAAGAGCTGGGGTTAAACAAATCCGATGATGAAGAAATCCTGATCAACGCCATGGCCAACCATTCCAAACTGATTGAACGCCCGATCGTTTTTGCCAACGGCAAAGCCGCGATTGGCCGCCCACCGGAAAGTGTATTAGAGATTTTGTAGGCTGAATTCGTCCGGCAAACCAACACCCGACCATGATCTCCTTAGAAAACCCGAAAACGAATGGTTAAAGATTCTATTATTCCGGAATCATGGAATCCCCTGCCCACACTTGAAAAGCGATCCGTCGTCGCGCATTCCGGCTGTTTCCCCAGAAATTTTGTTCGAAAATAGAACCACGATTCCGGAATAATAGATTCCTCGGGCAATGCTAATTCGCAGGGGGTTTCAGGCGGCAGCGCGCGCCCTCAAAACGCGTAACAACATCCATTAATCCGGTTTAACAGTTTATATTAAGGCGATTTCAAACCGCGAAATGCCGCACAAAGCGCAAACGCGGAAACAATACAATTAGCCATACGCTTGCCATACACTTGCCATACGGTTTCAATACAGCGGTTTTGGCCAAATCTATGGGTTATTTTGCTCCGGCAGATCGCTCCAATGACGGATATTTCCAGCCCAAAGTCACAGCGCGCCCAATGAATGAAATCAACAGTGACATCCACAAACCGTGATTGCCATAAAGCGGCACCAAAATCGTGATAGCAGCCGCATAAATCAGGAATGAAAGCAACATCATATTGCGCATATCCTTGGTCCGCGTTGCCCCGATAAATATGCCGTCCAGCATCCAGCTTGCAACGCCGACCAACGGGCCAATGATCATATAAATCAGGTAGACACGTGCCTCGCCACGCACATTGGGCGCAGTGGTCATTGCGTCAATGATTTGCGCGCCAAACAGCCAAAAGGCAAGCGACAAACCAAGCACCGCAATACCGCCCCAAATGCTGGATAAAACCACACCGCGCCGAAATGCTGCGCGGTTTCCTGCGCCAAATGCCTGGCCAATAAACGCTTCGGCTGCAAAGGCAAACCCATCCAGCGCATAAGCCGTAACCTCTAGAAATTGCAGCAAAATCTGGTTGGCAGCCAACGGAACATCGCCAAAATCCGCCCCAAAAAACAGAAACGAAACAAAGATCATTTGCAGCAAAACCGACCGGATCAGGATATCGGTATTGACCAACGCCATTTTCTTTAAACGAACCCGATCAAAAATCCGGTCCCATGCTTTCCACATCACCCCGGCAAAGGCATCACGGCACAGCCAAAGCCCCAAAAGCAGCCCCGTCCATTCAGCCAGAAAGGTTGCAAACCCGACCCCCTGCACACCCCAGCCCAGCCCCGTGACAAACCACAAATCAAGCAAAATATTCAGCCCGTTCATCCACAATTGCAGCACCAGAACCGCGCGGGTTCTTTCCTGCGCAATCAACCAGCCCGTAACACCATATAACGCAATCGCCGCAGGTGCCGACCACACCCGGATTTGCATATACTGCCGCGCCAATCCTTCCACCTGATCCGACGCCGGAGACAGCTGAAAAGATGCCCAAAACAGCGGGATTTGCAGGGCAATAATCCCCAGCCCCGCCATCAATCCAATCATCAATCCCCGCACCAAAAGCGCCACAATTTCCTGGCTGTCTTTGGCCCCTACCGCCTGCGCCGCTAGGCCGGTTGTGCCCATGCGCAAGAACCCGAAAATCCAGTAAACAGCCGACAGGATAATCGCGCCAATTCCCACCGCCCCGATCGGGGCCGCGAGCCCCATTTGCCCAACCACACCGGTATCCACCACACCCAATATGGGCACAGTTGCATTCGACAAAACAATCGGGATTGCGATTTTTAAAACCCGTTTATGGGTTAGCTCGTTTTTAAGGTTATTCATTGGATTGCGGCATTAAAAAGTGCCCCGTTGCCTGCGCATAAATACGTTGACGATTGTCTTGCCACGCCTCGACATGCACACTTGCATAACGCCGCCCGGAACGATTGACAAAGGCCCGCGCATAAGCATCGCGCGGCAGGCCCGATCTTAGGTAATCTACTGTAAAATCTATGGTTTTTGGCAATCGAGGCATAACATCTGCATTTTCGACACCATCTTCAATGTGGTCCCACAGCATCGACCAGCTTAGGCCAATCACCGCGGTTATTTCCATGAAAGCGGATGTCGCACCGCCATGCAACGCGGGGATCACCGGATTACCGATCAACATTTCCTGATAGGGTAAAATCGCGGTCAATTCATCACCACGCCGATCAAATTCAACGCCCAGAAACTGGATATAGGGCACCGCACTTACCAATGATTTCAGTGCCGCATCACGCCTGTGTTTAATCACCTGCACGGGTTCGGGTTTGCTGCGTTTAATGGCTTTTTTCATGCCGTTTTCCCTTTTGCCCGTTCAATCGTAAATGTGCCGGTTGCACTGGCGACGGGATGGTCGCGATCTTCATCAAAAGCGGTGGCACGCACAAAGGCCACGCTGCGTGTTACATGGAAACATTCCGCCCGCGCGGTGATCTTTTGCCCCGGGGTGGCGGCGCGCATATAATCAATCCGCAATCCAAGCGTGGCAGTGCTTATTGTGGCCGTTGGATGGCACATCACCGCGGCCCCGCTGCTGGTATCCATCAACGCCGAAACCGCCCCGCCGGAAATCACCCCCGTTTGCGGATCACCGATGAATTTTTCATCATATGGCATCGAGATTTCGGCAATCCCGTTGCCGATTTCCTCAAGCTTCATTTGCAACGCCTTATAATGTGGCATCGCAGCAAAAAACTGGCTGATCAGGGCGGCACGTTGTTCGGGCATTTTGTCCTCGCTTGAATTAGGCCTTATCATGGGCACGACTGAATTTAGCCGCAAGACAAATATTGTACCAATACCAATTGCAACGACCCAGACTTAGCGTTAGCGTTTAAAAAACCGCGAACAAGGACTGCAAAAAATGCCGGAAACCCTGTCATTCAAAGAAATGTGTGAACGATTTGACGTCACCCCGCGCACGTTGCGATATTATGAATATATCGAGCTTTTGCAGCCCTCAAAAGAAGGCCGAACACGGTTTTACGGCGCACGCGAATGCGCCAGAATGGTTTTGATTTTACGCGGTAGGCGATTTGGATTTTCTCTAGAGGAAATCCGACAATGGCTTGAGATTTATGAAAAAAATGGCGACAAAGCACAATTAGCGGCTTGGATTGAAATGGCAGATCGCCAATTGGCGGCCTTAACCCGGCAGCAAAAAGAATTGCTGCTTTCAATCGAAGATTTGCAAAAACTACGCGATGAAGTGGCCACTGATCTAAAGATTTAAACCGTTTGTGTTTTACCAACGCTGGCTCGTGACGTAACGTTAATTGACGTTCACGTAAACTTGGTTTGCATGTCGCCTTGCAACGCCCCATGTTGGTGAAAATGCAATTCAACACGGTATCTTGAAATGACCAGTGATTTAATGACAATCCGCCAGATGTGCGATGAATTCGATGTAACAGCCCGCACCTTGCGCTTTTACGAAGCCAAAGAATTGATCTCGCCAATCCGCGAAGGCCAACGCCGCCTGTTCACCAAACGGGATCGAGCGCGCCTGTTTTTGATCCTGCGCGGCAAGCGTTTCGGCTTTAGCCTTGAAGATATCCGCCAGCTGCTTGATCTTTATAATGTGGATGACCATGGGAAAACCCAGCTGCAAACATCTTATAAATTTGCTAAAGAACGGCTGCGTGCCATGCAGGAACAGCGCGATGAGCTTAATCTCGCTATTGACGAATTAAATGATTTAATCGTGGCCGGGGAAAAGGCGTTTGCCGCCGCCCCCGACCAAACCAAATAACGGAGACCGCACATGCCCATTTACAACGCCCCCACCAAAGACATCCAGTTTGTATTGCATGATGTTTTGAACGTCAGCCAATCCGGCATTCCGGGCTATAACGAGCTTGATTCAGATTTCACCTCGGCTGTGATCGAAGAAGCCGGCAAGCTGGCACACGATGTTTTGGCCCCGCTGAATAGTGTGGGCGATAAAGAAGGCTGTCGCTTGGAAAACGGTGTTGTTTACACCCCGACCGGATTTAAAGACGCGTTCAACATGATGAAAGATGGCGGCTGGACGGGGCTTGATGTTGATCCGGCATATGGCGGCCAAGGCATGCCTTATATTCTGGGCAAAGCCGTTGCCGAGATCTTTTCTGGTGCCAATCAAGCCTTCACCATGTATCAAGGCCTAACCCACGGCGCGGTTGCTGCGATTTATGAGCACGGCACGGACGAACAAAAAGCCACCTATCTGGAAAAAATGGTAGCTTGCGAATGGACAGGCACGATGAACCTGACCGAACCCCACTGCGGCACCGATCTGGGGCTGATGCGCACCAAAGCCGATCCGCAATCCGATGGCAGCTATAAGATCACCGGCCAAAAGATTTTCATCTCGGCAGGCGATCACGACATGTCTGACAACGTCATCCATCTGGTGCTGGCCAAAATTGCTGGTGGCCCCGAAGGAATCAAAGGCGTTTCGCTATTTATTGTGCCTAAATTTATCATCAATGAGGATGGCTCTGTTGGCGCAACCAATGGCGTGTCCGTTGGCAGCCTCGAGGAAAAAATGGGCATCCACGGCAATTCCACCTGCGTGATGAACTATGACGAAAGCACGGGGTATTTGCTGGGCGAAGAACACAAAGGCATGCGCGCCATGTTTACCATGATGAACGAGGCCCGCATCGGTGTCGGCATGCAAGGGCTGGCGCAGGCGGAAGCCGCCTATCAAAATGCGGTGCTCTACGCCAAAGACCGCCTGCAAGGGCGCGATGTAACAGGGGCGAAAAACCCTGACGGCCCCGCCGATCCCTTGATCGTGCATCCTGACATTCGCCGCAACCTGATGGATCAGAAATCATTCGTCGAGGGGGGGCGCGCGTTCCTGCTCTGGAGCTCGATGCTCATCGACCAAACCCGCCGCGCAGGCGACAAAGATGCCCATGGTCTGGTGTCGCTGATGACGCCGGTGGTCAAAGGCTTCCTGACCGACAAGGGCTTTGATATGACAGTGCAGGCCCAACAGGTTTTCGGCGGGCATGGCTATATAGAAGAACACGGTATGAGCCAATTTGCCCGCGACGCGCGTATTACGCAAATCTATGAGGGCGCAAATGGCGTGCAAGCCCTTGATCTGGTGGGCCGCAAACTAGGCCTCGATGGCGGCAAACACGTGATGGCCTTCTTTGAAATGGTCAAATCTTTCATCAAAGAAAACCAAGACAATGAGGCCTTGAAAAACGATTTCCTTGATCCCCTGAAACAAGCCTCCAAAGATTTGCAGGCCGCGGGCATGTATTTCATGCAAAACGGTATGAAAAACCCGAACAATGCTCTGGCTGGTTCGTATGATTTCATGCACCTGTTTGGCCATACCTGCCTTGGCTTGATGTGGGCCCGCATGGCCAAAGCCTCGCTTGCCGCGCTGGAAAACGGTGCGCCTGACGTAGCGTTTCACGAGACAAAACTCGCAACCGGCCGTTATTATATGGCACGCCAATTGCCCGCCACAGGTATGCATCTGGCACGAATCGAAAGCGGGGCCGATACAGTTATGGCGCTCGACGCAGAAAGCTTCTAATTCACTATGGCAAAACGCATCAAACTCACCCGTCGCTTTCCAGCTGCCATGACAGAAGACGGCTATCGCCGCCTGAAAAAATTTGCGGCAGAAGCCGGGTTAGATGAAGGTGAAGCCCTGTCATTCCTGTTTGAAAATCTCACCAGTGTTATCAACCACGATACTCTTGGTCAGCGGTTGGCCCTGTTCAAAGCCGACCTTGCGGCGCAAAAACGATGAAACAGGGCATAGACAATAAAACTGGATGCCTCCGGCGGAGGTATTTTAAACAAGAAGAAAAGAAAAACGGCCTACCGCGTAGATCGGCTCTGTGCCGACCGGCCCAAAAGGCGGGGCAACACAGAGCTTTCTCCTTGTACGGTCATCGGCTCCTCAGCCTGTACCGCACCCCCATTCTAACGCCCTTAACCTTAATATTTCGTTTTGGCTTTTCTTCTTGTCTTAAATACCTTGGGGGTGCGGTGGTGAAACCCCCGCTGGCGCGGGTATCGCACTATGATCGGAGCTTTCAATGACCATAAAACTTTATTGCTTTGGCGAAAGCGGCAACGCCTACAAGGCGGCCCTAACACTGGAGCTTTCCGGCCTGAAGTGGGAACCGGTCTTTGTTGATTTTTTCAAAGGTGAAACCCGCACCCCTGAATTTCGCAAAATAAACGAAATGGGTGAAGTGCCCGTTATGATGGATGGTGATCTTACCCTTACCCAGTCCGGCGTTATTCAGGATTACATCGTCGAAAAATCCGGCAAACTTGGCCCCGACACACCCGAAGAACACCGCGAAATTCTGCGTTGGACATTGTGGGACAACCACAAACTGTCCTCTGCTGTGGGCATGACGCGGTTTTTGATCCATTTCTTGCCAAAAGAAAAACAACCACAAGGCGTGATCCCCTTCACCCAAGCCCGCCTTAAATCTGCTTACAAAACCCTGAACACCCATCTGCAAGACCGCAACTGGATCGCCGCCGATCGCCTAACAATCGCTGATCTGTCCTGTTGCAGCTATCTCTATTACCCCGAACCATTCGGTTTTGACCGTCAGGACTGGCCCCATATCGACGCCTGGTTAAATCGCATCAGCGATACACCCGGCTGGAAACACCCCTATGATCTAATGCCCGGCAGCCCCGCTGATCGCGCATAACGAAAAGGAAACTCAACATGACCGAAGCCTATATTTACGATTCAATCCGATCCCCGCGCGGCAAAGGCCGCAAAGACGGCGCCTTGCACGAAGTCACCGCTCTTTCCCTATCCGCGCAAATGCTGAACGCGATCAAAGACCGCAACAATCTGGATGGCCACGCCGTCGAAGACGTAATTTGGGGCAATGTCACCCAAGTGATGGAACAAGGCGGCTGTTTGGCGCGCTCTGCCGTGCTGGCCTCGAACCTTGACGAAAGCATTCCGGGTTTGGCAATCAATCGCTTTTGCGCCTCGGGCATGGAGGCGGTAAACCTTGCCGCCAACCAGATCAAAGGCGGCTCTGGCATGGCTTATATCGCGGGCGGCGTGGAAATGATGGGCCGCGTACCTATGGGTAGTGACGGCGCAGCAATCGCGGTTGATCCGACCCTTGCGATGAAAACCTATTTTGTGCCGCAAGGCATTTCCGCCGACATCATCGCCACCGAATACGGCTTCACCCGTGAACAGGCCGACAATTTGGCCGTCGAAAGCCAGAACCGCGCCAAAGCGGCATGGGATGACAACCGCTTTGCCAAATCCATCGTGCCAGTGCGTGATCAAAACGGTCTGTTGATCCTTGATCGTGATGAATATATGCGTCCGGGCACCACGGTTGAGGCCCTTGGCAATCTAAAGGCCAGCTTTAAAGACATGGGCGAAGTGATGCCCGGTTTTGATACAGTGGCGTTGATGAAATATCCGCATCTGGAAAAAATCAACCATATCCACCATGCAGGCAACTCATCCGGTATTGTGGATGGATCAGCCGCGATCCTGATTGGCAACAAAGAATTCGGCGAAAAATACGGATTAAAACCGCGCGCACGCATCCGCGCCAATGCCAAAATAGGCACTGACCCCACCATCATGCTCACTGGCCCCGTGCCTGTGACCCAAAAAATCCTGGCGGAAAACGGCATGCAGGTTAGTGACATTGATCTGTTTGAGGTAAACGAGGCGTTCGCGTCTGTGGTGCTGCGCTTTATGCGGGCCTTTGATGTTGATCCGGCGATTGTGAACGTCAACGGCGGCTCGATTGCGATGGGCCATCCACTGGGGGCTACAGGTGCAATGATC
>CAMZKY010000205.1 GCA_947311455.1 uncultured Marinosulfonomonas sp.
ATTTTGCCAAACGATTTTTCCTGAAAAACAACTGGCAGGTGGTTTACCCCGAAGCGGTTGCCCGAGGCGACCAGTTGCTTGAGCGCTTTTTTATGCGCCTCAAGCTGGAGACCAAACATGAAACACCCGATAAACCCCGCCGATGACGGTGCGCAAATGTCCTTTGACGGGCGCATGTCTTATAGTGACTACCTAAATCTGGATAAAATCCTGTCGGCACAACATCCGCAAAGTGATGCCCATGACGAATTACTGTTTATCATCCAGCACCAGACCAGCGAATTATGGATGCGCCTTGCCATCCATGAACTGATCGCCGCCCGCAGCGCAATCGCCGCGGGAAACCTGCGCACCTCCTTTAAAATGCTGGCCCGCGTGACCCGTATTTTCGAACAGCTGAACAATGCGTGGGACGTGCTGCGCACCATGACCCCGTCGGAATACACCACATTTCGCGAAAGCCTGGGCCAATCCTCGGGATTTCAATCCTGGCAATACCGGTTGATCGAATTTGCGGTGGGCAACAGAAACGCGGCAATGATCAAACCCCATGCCCATGTGCAGGAAACCGCCGATCTATTGGCACAGGAACTCACCCGACCCAGCCTTTATGATGTAGCCCTGCACCGCCTAGATGCCGCAGGACATGCCGTTCCCGATAGCATTTTGGCGCGGGATTTCAGCCGCCCCTATCAGGCACATGATCAGGTTACCGCCGCGTGGGCACAGGTCTATCAAAACCCCGCGCAAAACTGGGAACTCTATGAATTGGCAGAAAAACTGGTGGATTTCGAAGACTATTTCCGCCGCTGGCGGTTTAATCACGTTACCACCGTTGAACGCATTATCGGAATGAAACGCGGAACAGGCGGGACCCAAGGCGTGTCGTATTTGCGGAAAATGCTGGATGTGGTGATTTTTCCGGAGCTATGGGATGTGCGCAGCACACTTTAGAACAGCCCCGTTGGTACAATTCCAACGATGTTTTGATGGCCTATAGCTGGTTGAACTAGAACTAAGTATCATTTATGCCGTTGACTAGTTTTTTGGAGGGAATCACGTGGCTCGTAAAATTATTCTTCATATAGGGGCGTCCAAAACCGGAAGCTCCGCAATTCAATCATTTATGCGGTTGAACCATGATTACTTCTCTGAAAACGGCTTCTTTATTCCAGATTCTCACTTGCGAAAATCACCTAAAATAAGTGGCGAGCATGTGATGGTTTTACAGGAATTGATGACAGACCCTGATAAATCCCGAGTGATTGACGCCTTTGACTTCTTGCGGCACACGGTTTCAGATGATCAAACCATTCTGATCTCGGCTGAAAATCTGTCCAATCTGGGCCGTCATGCGCTGCTTGAAAAAGCATTGGAAGGATTTGATGTCGAAGTTATTTTGTATATTCGCCGGCAAGATGATCTTCTTCAGTCCGCATGGCAGCAATGGCATTCAAAAATCGAAAGCGATTTCAACGGTTGGCTGATTAAAGGATTGCGCCAATACGGACATTGGGATCGTCTTATTAACCAATGGGAAAGTGTTGTCGGAGAAGAGAATGTAAAAGTCCGCATATTTGAACGCTCTGAAATGGCTGGCGGTGACCTTCTTCGCGACTTTTTGGATTGTTTGGGTCTTGATCCAATGACAGAAGAGCCTGAATTTGACGTTGGAACAGTAAACCCCAGCTATTCCGATCTAATTACGCCGCTTGTAGCCGGCAATTCAAACATTTTTAAAGATGCCAATGACAGTGCGTTTTATCATATGGTCGGCCGCCTGACGGGCGATACATATGTGAAACAGCAAAAGGTTTCTTTGATGTCGCGTCAACAACGAGAAAGTACCATGTTCTTTTATCGTGACATAAACCAAAGAGTGTGCAAGAAGAGTTTCAACGGACGTAAACAATTATTTGCACCCATTGATCATTCTAAATTTCTTTATTTAACCGAAGAAGAGTTAACCAAACGGCAACTGCAATTCCTGACACATCTCGTATTTAGTTTAGCCCGAAATAATTAATTTCGGCATAGTTTAAGAACAAATCACACAATTGAAAAAGAGGGCTATTAAATGAAAAAGTTTAAACTCGGCGGAACAACATTCCTTCAACAAATTGGCAAACCCGACGAACGTGGAATTTCCGATTCCGATGCGTTTGTATTGGTTAAAACCGACCAAATGCTTGAATTTTATCGCGGGCTGAAAGAACACAATCCAAAAAATATTATGGAAATCGGGATGTATGAAGGCGGGTCTTTGGTTTGGTACGACAAATTGTACAAACCCAAAAAACTTGTTGGTTTGGATCTACGACGTGAACCGATTGCTGCGCTTGAAGCCTATAAAGCAGATCACCCGCATATCGAAACATATTACGGCCGCTATCAAGACAAAGAAGGCACCCGTATGGCTGCACGCCAGCATTTCCCAACGGGGATTGATTTGGTTGTTGATGATGCGTCACATTTATACGCGCAAACCAAAGCAACGTTTAACATGCTTTTCCCAATGGTGCGCGCCGGTGGCCACTATATCATCGAAGATTGGGCTTGGTCTTTTCAACCCGGCCAACAAGGCCCGGATGCCGTTTGGGCCGATCTTCCGGCAATGGGCAACCTTGCTTTGGAATTGACAATCATGGCGTCGCAAACCAACGTGATCGAAAGCGTTTATATTGATCGCGGCCTGATTTGTGTGAAAAAAGGCGCTGGTGTATTTAAAGAAGAGATGTTTGACCTGTCAGGTTGCTTGCGAGGCCGCGAGTTGACGTTGCTTTAATTAGCGTTCACTCAATTCCACGTTTGCAACAACTACTTTAGGCGGTAAAATGTCGAATTTCGCATTTTTAAAGAAACTAGGTGGCGCGGCCCGTCGATTGTTGCGCCTGAAATCCTTTAGTCAAAACAACGGTAAAACACCTCTAAGTGATCTGTTGGATTCTGCATTTTATCTGGAACAAAATCCGGACGTAGCGGAAACAAACTTGGCACCACTTGATCATTATCTTAATTTCGGTTGGCGCGAATTGCGTGATCCGAATCCCTGGTTTTCAACACGTTGGTATTTATCATTTGTTCCGGAGCTGACACAGAATAACATATGCCCTATCGTGCATTATGCCCAAATAGGCCGAGCAAAAGGAATTCCAACGTCGCCACCCAATGGATATAGTAACGTTGCAACGGAAACCATGGTCGCACTCTTTGATATGATTGACCAAGATTTTTATTGGGAAAAATACCCTGATATCGGACAAACAGAAATAAGCGCATATACGCATTATCTAGAATTTGGCTGGCGCGAAGGGCGTGATCCTAATCCGGATTTTTCAACAAGCTGGTATTTGATGAATGCCCCACAATTTGCTGACGGCAATCATGCCCCCCTTCTACACTACATTCAGAAGGGCCAAAACTTGGGCATTTCGCCCAATCCGCAGGGTGATCTAAGTGATGAAAACTACGCAATCGTTCAAAATGCGTTTGATCCGGAGTTTTACTTGCAAAACAACCCGGATTTAGAAGGAAGCGGTGTTGATCCATTTTTGCACTATTGCGCATCTGGATGGAAAGAACTGCGCGACCCGAATTCGCAGTTTTCGACAAAAATGTATCTCGAAGAAAATCCGGATATTCGCGACAGTCGAAAAAACCCCTTTTTCTATTGGGTTTTGAACGGCCGTCAGGAAAACAGGCCGGGAAAGTCAACCAAAGAGGAAGTTCCGACAAACATCAAATGGAAATCATATAAGCGAAAAGACTATGAGGCCATTGCGGATGATTTTGATCGCGAATTCTATCAATCAGAGTACGCAGACAGACTGCCAGAAAATGTAGATGTGATTGCGCATTATTTACTTTACGGATGGCAAAACGGCTTTGATCCTAATCCTGATTTTTCAACAGATTATTACCTTAAATGCTATCCCGATATTAAAAATAGCAAACTAAATCCATTCGTCCACTGGTGCCGCTGGGGTAAAAACGAGCTACGCGAAACGCAATCATATACCGTCCGGTCTCGGCGGGATTTTTCGCCAAAAGTTACTGTAATTATACCGAATTATAATCATGCCCCGTATTTACGGCATAGAATTCAATCCATTGCTTATCAAACCTATACAAACTACGAGTTGATCATCCTTGATGATAAATCGCCTGACGATTCCTGCGATGTTATCCGCGAAGTTATCGAAGATTTGGGCATTGACGCAAAGCTTGTTTTTAATGAAACAAATTCTGGAAATGTATTTGCTCAATGGCAAAAAGGCCTTTCGCTCGCGACCGGTGATTTGATCTGGATATGCGAAAGTGATGATTTTTGCGAACCGGATTTTTTGGAAAAAATCGTGCCTTCATTTGTAGATATGTCGGTTCAGATTGCGTTTGGACAGATCCAGTTTTCCGACAAGGCCGGTAAAGAAATGGCCGGTTTGGACGCCTACCGTGAAGGGGCCGAAGCCGGAATCTGGAACGCCACACTGACCCGCCCCGCCGCTGAATGGTTTAACAATGCGTTTGGTGTCAATAATGTCATTGCCAATGTCGGTGGCTGCGTTTTCCGGAATATGGAACTGCCCCAGAAAACCTGGGATGCGGCGCGCACTTATAAAATCTGTGGCGATTGGTATCTCTATATCCAGATCGCTGGCACTGGCCAAATTACCTATGAACCCAAGGCAAAAGCCTATTTCCGCCAGCATGGCAATAATACATCTGCCTCCAACTTCCATAATAAATACTATTATGATGAAAACATTAGCATTTTAAAAGAACTGATCGATCAATGGGGGATCAGGCCTGAAACCCGCCAAAAATTCCTTGGCAAGGTCAAGGCCCAATACAACCATTTCAAACTCACAAATAAGCTGGGCAAATTCGATGATACTTTCCCTGTGTCCGATCTCATGCAAGCCGATCGAACCCGCCCGCATATACAACTTCATTTCCTAGGGTTTCACGTCGGCGGAGGCGAGCTGTTTCCGATAAACCTTGCAAACGCATTTATGGAAGCAGGCATC
>CAMZKY010000206.1 GCA_947311455.1 uncultured Marinosulfonomonas sp.
CCACGCGCAATGCGTTTTTTGCGGCTGGCTTGTAATAATTTCGGATTGGCGCGTTCACGTTTGGTCATGGAATTGATCAGAGCGATCTGGCGTTTCAGCACGTTATCATCAAGGCCGGCTTCGGCGGCTTTGGCTTTCATTTTACCCATGCCGGGCATCATGCCCATAATGCCTTCCATGCCGCCCATTTTTTGCATTTGTTCAAGCTGCTGTTTCAGGTCGTTCATGTTGAACTGGCCTTTTTGGAAACGGCGCATCATGCGTTCGGCTTGTTCGGCCTCGATTGTTTCTTGGGCTTTTTCAACCAGCGAAACAATATCGCCCATGCCCAGAATACGACCCGCCACACGTTCGGCGTGGAATTCCTCAAGCGCGTCCATCTTTTCGCCAAGGCCGACAAATTTGATCGGCTTGCCGGTAACGGCGCGCATCGACAGGGCAGCGCCGCCGCGTCCGTCGCCATCCATACGGGTTAGAACAACGCCCGAAACGCCGATTTTTCCGTCGAATTCTTCGGCAACATTCACCGCGTCTTGGCCCGTTAGGCCATCCACCACCAGCAGAGTTTCGCGCGGGTTGGTGATGTTACGCACATCTTCAACTTCTTGCATCAACACATCATCAATGTGCAAACGCCCCGCGGTATCCAGCATGTAAACATCATAGCCGCCCATCGTCGCCTGTTGTTTGGCGCGTTTGGCGATGTCGGTGGCGGATTGGCCATCAATGATTGGCAGGGTATCAACGCCGATTTGTTTGCCCAAAACCTCAAGCTGATGTTGGGCGGCAGGGCGGTAAATATCAAGCGAGGCCATCAAAACGCGTTTGCCGTTCTTTTCGGATAGGCGTTTGGCCAGTTTGGCGGTGGTTGTGGTTTTACCAGAGCCTTGCAAACCCACCATCAGGATCGGCGCAGGCGCGTTATCGATCTTTAGCTCACCCAGATTGTCATCATCACCGCCTAGAACATGCACCAGTTCGTCATGAACAATTTTGACAACTTGTTGGCCGGGGGTAATGGATTTGGTAACGTTTTGGCCTTTGGCCTTTTCCTGAATCGCCTTGATGAAATCACGGGCCACTGGCAGGGAAACATCAGCCTCAAGCAAGGCAACGCGCACTTCGCGTAGGGCGGTTTTGATGTCGTCCTCGGATAGCGCACCTTGTTTGGTCAGCTTATCAAAGACACCACCAAGGCGGTCTGACAGATTTTCAAACATAACAGGCTCCTTTGCCGTTGTTTCCTTTGCCCGATATAAGATCGAACGCCCAAATGCCAAGCGCCCCCATGGGCGAAACTCGCTGATGGGGGTCGATCTTTGCCAAAGCAAAGACCGGAAGTTTTGACGGACTTCCGGAGGTTGCTGTGCGTTTAGGGTGAAGTGGGTGAGGAGTCAAGCGCAGGGGCTAAGCAGCATTATTTTTAATGGAATAATAACGCCCCGAAATTGCCTGTTTTTTGTCAAATATTCGAACGCCTTGCCCAATAGTATTTCCAAATTAACGATTAAACAGGATAAGAAATGCTAAATCCAACACGTAAACCAAGCCTAAGCCCAAAGCTTAATATGTTGTTCAAAATTTTGCAGCAAGAAGACGTTTGCCGATATTTTGACGATGGGAAAGGGCAGCTGCCATTAAGCAATACCAACGTATATCTGCGTCGGCGGTTTGCTCGCCCAAATCACCTAACGCGGCCTCGGCAAAACCCTGAGCACACCGTGGCGGCTGCGCATTAAGCCATTTAGGCTTTTGATCTCTTGCATTTTTCCACATAATGTGCGGAATCTCTATTATTGCGTTTGAATGCGCACAATGGAGAAAGCTATGACAAACTGGGATGAAATACGCACCGCCTATCAGGTGGCGCGAGCTGGCACGGTTAGTGGTGCTGCTCAGGTGTTAGGCGTGCATCATGCGACAGTGATCCGCCATATCGACGCGCTTGAGGAACAGATGGGAACCAAGCTGTTTCAACGCCATGCGCGCGGCTATACCCCAACAGAGGCAGGCGCCGATTTGCTGCGGGTAGCGCAGGCTACCGATGATCAATTTTCACAACTGGCCAGCCGGATCAAAGGCCAAGGCGACACTGTTTCCGGCGAGTTGGTTATAACATCGCTTGCCAGTTTTTCCCACGTGTTAACCCCGATTTTGGTGCATTTCCAACAGGAACATCCCGAGGTGCTGGTGCGCTATTTAACAGGCCGACGATTGTTTCGGCTGGAATACGGCGAGGCCCATGTGGCCGTGCGAGCCGGATCGCCGCCGGATCAGCCTGATAATGTGGCGCAAAAATTCGCCGTTGAACGCATCGCATTGTATGGATCAAAGGAATATCTGGCCAAAAACGGTAAACCGGAATCCGAGCATGATTTACGATCCCACCGGTTTGTCGCCTATGACGAGCCGCAATCGCGCGCGCCCTATTTGAACTGGTTAAAAGAAAACGTCCCGAATGAGCTTTCTACATTTTTGGTGGCAGATGATCGCACCGCCCAACAGGCGGTTCGCGCGGGGGCCGGGCTTGGATTTATGTCGGAACGGCGCGCCGATTGTTATCCCGAACTGGAGCAGGTTTTAGCGCCGCGTCAGGAATGGGAATCCCAGTTATGGCTAGTGACCCATGTTGATTTACACCGCACTGCCAAGGTGCAGGTTTTCCTTAGGTTTCTAAAGGCTGAAATGGCCAAGCTGGGATCGCGATGCAAATAGATTGGCGCGGACACGCAGCGATGCTGCTGTTTTCCGTGCTGATTGCCGGATCATTCAGCCTAGGCCATATGGCGGCAAACGAGATTTCACCGGCGGCCCTGAATGCGGCGCGATTTCTGATTGCGGCTGTGGTGATTGGCACGGTTGCATCCGTAACGGTTGGGTTCAAAAGGCGCTATTTCATTGCACCGTGGCGATATGGGGTGCTTGGGTTTTTATTTGCGATTTACTTTGTGTTGATGTTCGTCGGCCTAAAAACCGCCCCCGCCATCAGCGCAGCGGCCGTATTTACCCTGACCCCGATTTTGACAGCCGGATCCGGATTTTTATTGCTGCGCCAAATCACGACCTTACGAATGGCCATTGCCTTAGCCATCGGGGCCATTGGCGCGCTCTGGGTTATTTTCCGCGCTGATTTGGCCGCCGCGATGCAGTTCAAAATCGGCGCTGGTGAAATCATCTATTTCTGGGGCTGCGTAGCCCACGCGGTTTATACGCCTATGGTGCGTAAACTGAACAGGGGCGAGCCACCGCTGATCTTTAGTTTTGGGGTGCTTGTAGCTGGATTCATTCTTTTGCTGGCCTATGGCTGGAACGATATTCTTGCCACGGATTGGGCCAGCCTGCCGATTATTGTCTGGATCACGCTAGCCTATATCGCCATTGCCGCTAGCTCGTTCACTTTTGTATTGCTGCAATTCGCCGCTCTACACCTGCCCTCAGCCAAGGTTATGGCATATACTTATCTAACTCCGAGCTGGGTAATTTTATGGGAAATCGTGCTGGGCAACGGCGCGCCGACGGGCCTGATTCTGGTTGGTGTCGGGTTAACTATTGTTGCCCTCGCTTTGCTGTTAAAAAACGAAGATGCGCCCTAATAATCTTGCCGCACAATATCAACGATCAACACATCACGCATAATATCCCCCATGATTTTAACCGCAACTTCGTAAAGTGCATCTTCAAGAACAATCATGTTGCTGGCATCGGTAAAAACCCCGTCAAACCCACCTGAATTGGCGTGATCGAATAGCACCTGATTAAACGCCGAGCGCAGTTTTGGCTCCCGTTGGAAGGTTTCCTCTTTGCCGCCAGCCGTTACCTCAAGGCTAAGAGAGAGAACAACCAGCGCCGTGACTTTTTCATTGGCAACCACTGGCACCACAAACTGGTTGCTCATTTTAACATATTCAACAACAGGGTCGCTATCCGGTTGATCTGCAGCGTTACCTTCGGCACCATGACCTGCTGGCACAGCATCGCCATGTGCATCCACCTGTTCGGTTGTACCATCATGTGGCACATCAGGCGGCGCGGGTTTCAGGAAAATACCTGCACCAACGCCAATACCAACGCCAACCAAAAGCATAATAACCGGGATCAATTTACCCATTTTGGAACCTCGCTAAAACGGTAAGATAATGTCGGCCACTTGTTGGCCAATACGGGGTTGTTGCACATCGGAAATCTGCCCACGCCCGCCATATGACACCCGCGCCGAAGCAATTTTATCATACGTAATCTCGTTCTGGCGCGAGATATCCGCAGGGCGCACAAAGCCTGAAACCAACAATTCGCGCACCTCGTAATTCACCCGAATTTCCTGTGATCCCTGAATGGAAAGCACCCCGTTTTGCAACACATCCATCACCGTTGCAGCAATGCGCAACGTTAGTTTTTCTTTCCGCCGTACAGTTCCGGTGCCCGTTGAAGAGCTGGTTGAATTTGTTTCCACCGCCGATCCCAGGGATGCGCCGTCAGGCAGGGCGCTATCCACCCTTTGAGGAATGCCGAAAAACTGCGGAATTCCCATGGTTTCACCGCCCTTGCGCGAACGTGACGACGTATTTGAAATTTCGGCTTTGTCATCAATTTGAATTACAACCGTCAGGATGTCACCCCGCACCAACGCGCGGTGATCCCCCAGCAGCGATCGCCGCCCCCTGCTCCACAATGATGCGGCATCCGCACGGCGGCGGCGTTCGATCCGTTCGGGTATTGCAGGCGACATCATCGCGTTAAATTCGCTGGTCGATTGTGCCGGTGTCATTGCAGGTAACTTGCCCACATCTTTTAAACGTGCGCAGCCCGTGGCCAGGGTGATCGAGAACAGCATCAATATTGACAAAAAGCGTTTCATTCGTAACCTTTATTTTTACGGCCCAACAATAACGGAGCCATCAGCCGCAACGCGGCCACTTATTGTTGTGCGGGAATCCAAATTCATCACCCGCACCACATCTCCAACCCCGCCACGGGCAAGAGAGCGCGCGTCTGTTGAAATGCGTAAACCCCCGCGCCGATACACCAGCACCACAATTTGATTGCGCTCGATTAAGGCAGGCGCGCCCAGATCCCGCGGGCGGATCGGGCGGCCTGCGTATAAAACCACACGGGTTTCCAACCCCACGGCCTGATCTGCAAACCCCAGCGCACCGGCCAGATCGCCGGTTTTCACCGTCAGATCCGATGGCGAAATAATGGTATGGCTACGAATGGTGCGTGTGGGCACCAGAATATCGGCCAGCGCGGGGCTGGCACATAAAATCCATATGATAACACCACGCAAAATCATCGGATTTGCGTCGTTGCGCCCAGCATTTGGTCGGCGGCGGTGATCACCTTGGAGTTCAGCTCATAACCACGCTGGGCCTCGATCAGTTCGGTAATTTCGTAAACCGCATCAACCGAGGATTCTTCTAGATATCCTTGCCGAACAATGCCCAATCCATCTGCACCCGGCGTTGCCACCTGCGAGGGGCCAGAGGCGCTGGTTTCTAAAAACAAGTTACTACCGATCGCCTCAAGCCCTTTGGGGTTTGTGAAACTGGCAAGCGTAAACTGGCCCAATAATTCAGGCTGCACGCGATCATTGAAATAGGCATAAACCTCGCCCTCGGCATTGATTGAAATGCTGCGCGCATCGGCAGGGATGACAATATCGGGCACTACGGGATAGCCATCAGAACTAAGGATCAGCCCATCTGCCGACCGTTTCAACCCACCATCGCGGGTATAGGCCGAAACGCCGGACGGCAGCGTTACCTCAAAATAGCCTTTGCCTTCGATCCCCAGATCAAGATCGCCACCCGTGGCACCGGGGGATCCCTGTGCCAATGTCATGCTAACCGCCGTGGCCCGCACGCCAAGGCCCAACTGAATACCCGTTGGCAGCACCGTGCCGTCAGAGGCGTTGATAGATCCCGGACGCGCCATTTGCTGGTAATGCAAATCGGCAAATTCAGCACGGCGTGCGTTATATCCCGTGGTGCTCATATTGGCGAGGTTGTTTGAAATCACCTCAACCCGCATTTGTTGGGCCATCATGCCCGAGGCCGCAATTTTCAAGGCTCTCATAATCTTCTCCTGCTAGCGTCCAAGGGTTTGCATAACACTGCGAATGCGCTGATCTTCTTGCTCCAGAAAGCTTTGACCAAGCTCATAGGCGCGTTGCACTTCAATCATCCGCGATATTTCAATCACCGGGTTTACGTTTGACGATTCAAGATACCCCTGCATAATTTTCGCGGTTTCAACCGGCTCTACATCACCATCCACCCGAAACCGCACACCGTTTTCGCGGAACAGCTGCTTTGGATCCGTGGGGAGATACAGGCCAATCTGGGCAAGGGGGCGCCCGTCCGCACTTAGCGTGCCATCGGGGGCAATGGTGATGGCGCGCGCATCAGGCGGCACAAACACGGGTGATCCACCATTATCAAGCAGGCGATTTCCATCCATTGTTACCAGCTCCCCTTCGCCATTCGGGGTAAAGGATCCCGCACGGGTCAGGCGTTCGCCGGCGGCAGTTTCAATCATGAAAAAGCCTTTGCCCTCGATCGCAAGATCAAAGGTGCCGCCCGTTTGGCTAAGCGCACCTTGCGATTCGTCTGTCATCCGCCCTGATGCCGCAGCCATAGAAAGCGAATCTTCGCGTCCGTCCAGCGCCTTGATGTATTCCGAGAAAATCACACCTTCTTTGCGAAAGCCCGTGGTCGACATATTGGCCAGATTATTGGCCACCGATTGCATTTCACGCATCAGGCCAGTTTGGCGGGTTAGAGCCACATATCCTGCATTATCCATGCCTAGCCCCCCACAATCATTGGAATGATGGAATGGGAGAAAAACGTCACCAATGCGTTTGTCATAAAGCTCATGGAAACCCAGAATACCACCAGAATTGCGCCTACTTTTGGCACGAATGTAAGGGTCATTTCCTGAATCGAAGTGAGCGCCTGAAACAAGCCAATCGCCAAACCAACCACAAGGGCGGTGATAAGAATCGGCAGCGAGATCATTACGGCGATCCACAAACCTTCGCGCAGGATATCAAAAAACTGGGTTTCCTGCATGGTTACACCGGCATCCGCAGGATTTCCTGATAGGCCTCAACTACTTTGTCGCGCACGGTTACGGCGGTTTCCACAGCCAATTCCGTTTGCGCCAAGGCCTGCACCAGCGAGTGGGGGTCTACCCCGCCGATAATTGCGGCCTTGGCGGCGTTTTCTCCATTCTGGAGGGTTGCAGCAAAATCTGACACGATTTTTCCAAACCCTGTGTCTGCCATACCTGTGTCGGGTTTTGGCGCAGTCAGTGGTTTGGTTGTGGCATAGCCACGGGCTGCGATACTGGTCGTTAGGGCCATTCTGATCTCCTTTAACGGCGTAGAAGTTCAAGCAGGCTAGACGACATTTGCCGCGCCTGATCAAACATTTTGAGGTTCGCCTCATAGCTGCGCTGCGCTTCGCGCGCGTCAGCAATTTCGATCACCAAATCGACATTCGATCCATCATAGTGACCGGATTCATCCGCAAGCGGGCTGCTGGGATCAAACACCAGCGGCAGGGCGGATTGATCAAGTTTCACTTGCCCAATCTGCACCTCACCCGTTTGCGTACCCCCTGAAATAACCTGTTCAAAATCGGCGATTTTCCGACGGTATCCAGGGGTATCTGTATTTGCGATATTTTCCGAAACATGGCGCAGCCGCGCGGCTTGTGCGCGCATGCCGCTAGCGGAAAGGGAAAGAGAATTGGTAAAATCGTTCATCACATCCCCCTATCGACGGCCAAGGCTGGAACGAAGAATGCCCAGCGAGGATTTATAAATCGCCAATGCCTGATCGTGTTCAGTGCGGATTTCGGCGGATTTCATAATTTCGGTTTCAAGGGAAACATTGTTGCCATTGGGCGATTCCTGCCCAGCGCCGGCAATCAAAACCGGATGATAACCAGACGTGCCGGTTAAATGGCCCGCACGAGTGGCGCGTGTAGTAAATCCATCAGATTGTTGTCGGTAAGTTTGTGCAAACGCTTCCACATCGCGGGCCTTAAAACCCGGTGTGTCGGCATTGGCGATGTTCCGTGCAACCGCGGTTTGGCGCGTTTGGGCGTGGCCCATCATTGCGCCCGCCATCTGGAATATCTCAAGTTTTTCAAACATCAGGGCTTCTCCCTCGATTAAAGTCAACCAAGCTTTAACGCTGATTCCTTAAAGATTGGTTGTCAGCGCTAAATCAGGAGAATCCGATGCAAATGGCCACTTTAGAAAACTTTCGCTCTGAAATTGCAAATATGCAGACGGTGTTCAATGTTGGGCGGGTAGTGGAAATTTCGCAGGATACCCTTGTGGTAAAGGGGTTTTCCAACATCGCCTGCCTTGGCGATCGGGTGCGTATTTTGGCCCGCCGCGGCGTAATAATTGGCGGCGAAGTTTTGCATGTATCGCAAGAATTGGTAACTATCCTACCTGAACAGTCCACCGAAGGTATGCGAATCGGTAACCGAGTTGAGCTGATCGGAGAAGGGCAGATTACCCCGCATCAGGGGTGGATCGGGCGGGTGATTGATCCTTCGGGGCGTCCGCTGGATGGGTTGCCCCCCATGTTGGGCGGCGAAATGCGCGCATTGCAAGGCCCACCACCAAATGCAACAGAACGCCGGCCATTGGGTGTGCGGCTGGAAACGGGGCTTTCTGTTTTTAACACAATGCTGCCGATTGTGCGCGGCCAACGGATCGGGCTGTTTGCCGGTTCGGGCGTGGGGAAATCCACCTTGTTGGCCGATTTGGCACAAGGCGTGCAGGCCGATGTGGTGGTGATTGCCTTGATTGGCGAACGCGGGCGCGAGGTGCGCGAATTTGTTGATCATGTGCTTGGCCCCGAAGGGATGAAGCGCGCCGTTGTTGTAGCGGCAACCTCGGATCAATCGCCGCTGTTGCGCCGCCGTTGCGCCTGGACAGCCATGGCCGTTGCCGAATATTTCCGTGATCAGGGGCAGCACGTTTTGTTTCTGGCCGATTCAATCACCCGTTTTGCCGAAGCACATCGTGAAATTGCGCTGGCCGGTGGAGAGGAATCCTCATTGCGTGGTTATCCCCCGTCAACTTCCCATATGATTATGTCTTTATGCGAACGCGCTGGGCCAGGCACGGAATATGCCGGTGATATTACGGCAGTGTTCAGCGTGCTTGTGGCGGGGGCTGATATGGACGAACCTATCGCCGATATTTTGCGTGGTGTGCTGGATGGGCATGTGGTGCTGGAACGTGAAATTGCCGAACGCGGACGATTTCCGGCGATCAATCTACTACGTTCGGTTTCGCGCAGCTTGCCAAAGGCCGCAAGCGATGACGAAAACCGGATCATTACCCATGCGCGCCAGATGCTAGGCGCCTATGACCGTGCCGAATTGATGATTCAAGCCGGGCTATACGCCACTGGATCAGACCCCACGATTGATGCCGCGATAGAAGTTTGGCCGAAACTGGATCGTTTCCTGGCGCAAAAAGAGCCTGAAAACACGACCAGCAGTTTCAATGCCTTGGCAGCCTGTCTGGATTTAAACAACACTCAAAACAACGAATAATTCGGGCGCGGCATATTTTGCAGCATGGTCAACGCGGTTTGGGAACTGTTTGTGGCTAGGTTAAAGGCCTGCGCATCGGACCGGATCAGAAACAGGCGGATCAAATCCTCTTGCTTATCCTCAGAGGAAAATTGGCTAACACCGCTATCGCCAAAGGCATTTTGGGTTTTTTCCTTGAAGGTTTTTAACTGCGTATCCAAATCAAGCGTCGCAAAAGATGACGGCAGGTTAAACGCAGTTTCAAACACCTTGCGCAAGGGCGGGTTGCCCATAACAGTGAACCATTTGGTATCTTCTTGCAGGTTCTTACCCGCCAGATCCGAAATCTCGCGCCGTACTCCAAGGGCAAGACGCAGGTTTTCATTTTGCTCACCCACGGCAACTTCGAATTGTTGGTTTTTATACGCCGCGGTGATTTTTTCGGAAAAATCGCTTAGTTGCGTGTTGGCGATAGGAAAATCGCCAAACCCAAAGGCCTTGGCGAGTTTGTTATACCGTTTATCCGACAGTTTGTTAGACAGCGCATCGTTGGTAAGGGTCCCGTCATCCAGGATTTTTTCGATGAAAAACTTGTTGTTTATATCATCGCCCAACCCAAAAGCCCCCAGCGCCACCTTTAATAATGTGTGGTCTGCAACCAGATCTTTGGCGTTGGTGATGTTGCCGATGTTTTCTTCGAAATAGGCAACATCTCGGGCAACAACCTGATCATTGTCAAAGGCCTTCTGCTGGACGGGCAATGTTCTATTCAGAAATGACCAGCCAGCAAAGCCACCAAAAGGAATGACAGGTTGAAACATGGCTACACCCTTGCCGCCATCAAACGGTTTTCGCGCGGAAGCAACCCGCGCAGCGCTTTGAGGGCTTGGTAATAGTTTCCGCCCAATGCCTCGTCCGACGCACGGCTAAGTAAACTGCGGCTATCCAGATCAGTTAACACTTGACTTAACTGCTCGATCCCGCGCAGCAGTTGCATTTTGGCGTCGTCCTTTTCCATGTCGCCCGATAAAACCAGCTGAGCAATGTAACAGACCCGCCGCACAGGCGTGTTGGCCTCCTCAGGATGGATGGCGTCGCGTAGTCGTAAAATATTTGCATTTGGAGTTATGATTGAGAGGCGGCTGCGTCGATCACCATTTTCAATAACCGCACCGTTGATCAGTACCCGCTCTTTGGGGCCAAGTTTTAGAACCAAACCGCTCATGCTGAACCTGCCTTACTGCGTAATCCGCGCATTATGGCGGTGTTAATATCAATCAAAGGTTTGGCGTTTGCCTCACGACGAATTACAAGACGTGTGTGATGTTTGGTAAATTCGGAAAGATAGAATATTCGGGCACGCAATTCCTCTGGAAGCTGATTGGCATCATCAACAATATCAACAGCCAGGATTGTCCAGAGTTTTCCATTTTCATGGAGCGCATTCACCAAGGCATTAAAATTGCCCTTTTCGTCGGCAGCTTTCAAGCGGTGGGTAATTCGTGAAAAAGCATCATATTCCACCCCACGCATAGTACGGATCGGAGCCGCGGTGGTTGCATAAGCCGTTTTGGCCATATTCAAAGCGTTCATGTCATTCCCTTTCAATGACAGAGTGCATTCATGCGGATTTTACCGCAAAGAAAGGGGCACCATTTTTGGCGCCCCCGTTAGCCAAGCGACTATCTAAAGAGGGATAGAAGCGATTGTGGTGCTTGGTTTGCGATCGAAAGGGATTGCGTACCAAGCTGTTGTTGAACCTGTAGCGCTTGTAGGCGCGCCGAGGCCTCTTCCATGTCGGCATCAACCATCGAACCAATACCGGATTTAAGCGAATCCGTCAGTTTACTGATAAAATCGTTCTGTGTTGAAATTCGCCCTTCAACAGAACCAAACGATGCAGACGCATCAATCGCCGTGTTGATCAGGTTTTCGATAGATCCAAGCGCTGACATTGCACCCGCCCCTGTCGACACATCAATCGCCGCTAGCCCTGACAACCCACCAGACCCGCGAGATGACGAGAAGCTGAAGCTGGCATCGGCATTGGTGTTGTTCGTGATTTTCAACTCACCAGCAACTGCGTCAATATCCATGGTGAAGTCGGTGTTGCTTAGCCCCGCATTTTGGAAGGCCGAGCGCATGCCCGCAACCACAGATTCGGCAGTGTCGCCTTCACGCACCGTATACTGCGCCTCGATCGAGCCGATTTGCATGGTCAGCTGATCGCCTTCCATCAAGCCGGCTGCAACCGTGTTATCCAAACCAGCAGTACCGCGCGCCAAAGCAGCTGTTCCGCCGGCCGCCCCTGCGGCATCAAGGAAGGCAAATGTATCCAGCTTGATTGAGTCATTCGCGCCGCCATCATTTTTATCGATAACGCCTGCTATACCAGCATCCGTACCAACATTTGCCGCTGCAACCGTTAAAGTAGTACCCGCGGTTTGTGACAGGTTTTGAGATGCCACGCCGATTGAACTGGCTGTTACAGTATTGTCGGCAGCACGATCTAGAGAAGACAGTACATTGATACCGGTATTGCCATCAGTATTGGTGCCAGTAACTTCGCCATTGATCAGGTTCAGGCCGTTAAATTGCGCGGCATTCACCACAGATGTAACCTGTTTCACCAATGCAGAAATATCAGTCTGGATTTTTGCGCGATCAACATTGTCTTCTTGCGCGGCAACAACCTTGCCTTTGATCTGAGTTAGCAAATCAGTCACTGTTTCCGCACCTTGGCGCGCAACCGCAACGGTGGATTCGCCCAAATTCAAGCTATCGCTGATAGCTTTAAATCCGTTCACATCCGATTCCATCACCTTGGAAATTGCCCAGATGGCAGAATTGTCTTTGGACGTGGCAATTGATTTACCCGTCGAAATTTCGCTTTGGGTTTGGCCCAGGTTTTGGTTGATTGATTTCAAAGTTTGAAGCGCAACCATCGCGCTGTTATTTGTCAGAATACTCGACATTATTAAGTTCCTTAATCAAGCAGCGCTTTTGCACCGCGTTAAACATACCGCATAGATTGCAGCCTATAGCGTCATTCTGACGAAAACGGATTTTCACAGTGTTTGTATCCGTGCCACCCCCCAAGAGATGCACGACAGAGATTGCCCGCAAACCCCTAACAGAATCCTAATTCAACCTGCCGATATACTTGGCATTTGAACTAAACCATAACAGGGTTGGAAACGGTAATGTGGTGATAGGATTTAATTCGGGGCTTACCCAACCAAAAGCTTTCCACTTAACCTGTCTTGAAACCGGTTTTCTGCGGGCAACTCAAATTTCAAAACCTCGGCTTCATAGCCTTTCAGAATATGGCGCGCGGATTTTCCATAAGTTTCCGGCATGGATCGCAATTCGGGAAACAGCGAAAACACCTCTTCGCGGGCTTCGTCCTCGAATGCAGTTAGGCCTACGCCGCCGGGATAAAAGCTTTCGCTGGCGCAATTATTTGCGGTGACAACCTCGTGGTTTTCAAACAGCAGGTGATAGTAAATTGTCTCACTTACATTATCGCGATAAATCGTGCGCCCGTTAATCAACATTTTCGCGGCGCAAAACACTTCTTCTTGTCCAAACAAAAGCGCGGCTGCGGGATCTTTGATCAGCATTCGGTGCATGGGAGAAACCAGCAAATCATGGCACGGCACACCGGGGCCAAAGCAATCTTTTAAAATGCGGATTGGTCGGAGTTTATTGAAATTTTCGAAGCTATCAGCGCTGATGTGTTTCGAGCCGACCCAAACAATATTCTGCGGGCCGTTGTCTTTGGTTAGAACCGTATCGCCGATTTTTAGAGTTTCAATCGCGCGTGGGCCGTATGGGGTTTCGATCATCGTGCCTTTTACAAAACACGGCGGTTCATCCAAGCCGTTGATCGTGATGGTTACCGTTGATGTGCCGCCTGTGGAGGTAACATTAAAAACTTCGGTCAAGGTTTGGCCAGTATTCAGCGCCTGAATCGTGGCGTTTGAATTGTTTGCGGTATAATTCCACACGCCATTACTATCGATTACAAGTTGGCTGCCGTATGATCCGGAGATTGTTTCGGCTGTCCATGCGCCCGTATCGGAACCCCATACAAAATCGATATCGCCATTTGTATGGAGCTGGCCACCAACCACGCCCGTGTCTTCGGTAACGGCACCCGTATCTGGAACTGGAAACCCCATATTTTACCTTACGCCGCGTTAGAGGAAATACGATAGGATTGCACAAACCCGCGCCGCCCCATGCGGGCATCGCCATGCGTAACCTTGCGAATTTTTCCATTTTCCCCAAGGCGTGCAAAGTAAAATGGCCCATCTGGTGGATTGCGCGCCAAATGGCGGATAACCTGTTTTCCATGCCCAAACGGCGCGATCAAATCAAGGAACCACAGGTTTTCGCCTGACGACCAATCCTCATGAATTGGTGGGACGCTATCGTAGATCATTTTGCTTGAGGCATCGTCAGACAACCGCGCCCAGATCAATGCCGCGGCATTCACGCCGTCTTCGTTTGCGAAAAACCGAACACAGCCATGCGTAACCGCCGGCATAAAAAGCGACCGTAGCAAGCTTGGTGAATATTTCTGATGCAACGGGCAATAGGACGCTAAATAGGAAAGCGTTCCAAAGTCCCGCAATTGCTGATCATTGGGAACAACCAAAGTTGTTTCCAATGTCGAAATCGGAGTGCTGCTCATGTAAACCTGCCATGGTTTTTATATTTTTTTCTTTTGATAACATTTTGAGGCAGGTTTCGGGGAGATTTATTTTTACCCGAAGAGTCGTTGTTGCTTTTGAGTCACTCTAGAGTTGTTACATCATCAGCGTTGGGTGCTATGCACGCCATTCCAGCGCACGGCCTTTGGCGTTTAATTGAATGGTTTTGCCGGATTTATCATAAGTTTTTAAACTACCGCTATCTTTGCGTATTGTATTTAATCGATTGCTCACCATCCGCACACCGCGCACCGCTGCCACCAATAAATTCTGATTACGCTCGGCCTTTTTCATTATGCCGCCGATGGCCCGTCCGGAAATGCGCAGGTTTGGAATTTGTGCGATCATTTGGTTTTTCTTGGCTGAAATCAAACCCAGCTCGTCAAAGAGGCCATCAAAAATGGCTTGCCGTTCTTTTTCAAATAACGTGTCCAGTTCCAGCAGAAATTCACTATTATTCATCGGCACGTTCCTTCAATGCCTCAAACAGGCTTTGCGCCAATCCGATTCCGCCGGTTTTCACCATTTCGTCGGCTTGGGCCTGCCGCAGGAACGATCCGAACTGATCTTCACCGATACCCCCGCCAAATGATTCTCGCGGTTTTCCAAATCCTGCGGATTTCAGCATTTCTGCTAAAAACGTGGCTTCTAATTTTTGTGCTGCCTTAAACAGCGGGTCATCCTGATCCGACCCGGCTTTGAGGTGAGAAGGCTGACGAACAGAAGAAATAGCGTCCATATGAATTAATCCAATTTGATGCAGTTTTCATGACTATGGCTCAATCTGGTAAAGAACTTGTAACCAGTTTCATTCATGTTGCGACTCATAAGGAAAAAATCCTGGATATATACATGCAAAATGCGTCACCAAACAGCACGATCCCTATGGTTACAGCCAAGCCCGCCTATGTTGGCGGTCTGCAGCCCGAAGCCCCACCAGAATCAAACGTGGTTTTTTCAGATTTTCTTGCAGATAGCACCGCCGCCCCCACATCAAAGATCGAGAAAGGGGTTACGACCAATGCAGAACAATCACCGGACACCCCCGTTGTTGCTCTTCCTGAATTTGGCCTATTTCAACCAACGCCCGAGCAGCCAGACATTGATTTACTGCCAGCAGAAAACATAGACAGCACCACCATCGACGCTGATTTAGCGGACTCTGATCCGGCGCAAGCTGACCTGCCCAAATCGATGCCCTTTCTGATGGCATTCCCGCCCGAGAACGCGCCAAAAATCGCGAAGGCAGGCCCAGAAAAAACCAAAGACGTCGCCTTGCTTTCAATTGATTTAATCGACACTTCAAACAATTCAGCTAAAATGTCTGAAGCCGTTGTTGAAGGGCTACAAGCAAAACAACCTGCCGTTTCCAAAACTGAAACTTTAGTTTCTCAAAATACGCCCGGCGATTTACACATGCCCAAGGGCGAAAGCATGGGGCAGGATGTAAATAAAACCCCTGACAACAGCTCTAAGCAAGGTGTCGGCATTAAATTGCCCACGGCAGATTCTGCGACAGAGAGCCCGCCAATCAATACAACCCAGCAAGCCCCAAACAAGCATCTTTTGGAACAGGCCGCAAAACCAGCGCAGCGCGGCCTTGGCCGCCAAGGGATCAAAACGTCGGAAGATCACAGTTTCGGGCCAACGCTTGCTGGAAACATACCTTTCGCCGCATCAGACGTGGCATCCAATAAAGGGCCAAGTGATCCCCGTAAATCCATCCAAAAAGCGGAACAAACAGGAAAACCAACACGGGAAGCAGAACATGAGGTAAAGGAATTCAAACTGTCTGAATCACCCCAGTCACCTCGTTTACAAGGCAGCAGCCCACCCCAAACCACTAATCAAACTCAACCCGCTCAGACACATGAGAACAACAAACCAAACATCAACTCCGGAGTGAATTTTGATCAACTGGCCGTCGATAACATGCCACAGGCGGGTCCGCTACAAGGTCCGGTTTCAACAATACTCCGATCAGAAAGGCTTGCACATCGACCAGAGCTTGCCACCCATGTTGCGCAGCAAGTCACGGATGCTGTACGCCAAAATCCGGACGGTAAGATTGAATTATCGCTGCATCCGCAGGAACTGGGCCGGATAAAACTGAGCTTGCACATTCAAGACGGCTCTATCCTTGTGTCTATAATGGCCGAAAACATCGAAACCGCGGATCTAATGCGGCGGCATATCGACATCTTGTCGCAAAAATTCAACAGTATCGGGTTTGAAAATATCAGCTTCTCTTTTGACAAACGCGGAGAGGGAAATTCTGGTTGGGGAAACAATCAAGGCCACGAAGAGCCGCCGACAAAACACACCGGATCCCCGCAGGATGCTCTAAAGGATGTTCAACAGGAAACGATCAAAAATCAATCAATGCCCGGGGCCTCATCCGGCCTTGATCTACGTATATAAAGGAACAATATCATGGAAACCATTTCGGGCATTTCTGCCAATTCAACGGCTGTCTCTGTAAACACATCAGACGCTGCCAAAATCAGCTCGGATTTCGATACCTTTCTCAAAATGTTGACAGCGCAAATTCAAAATCAAGACCCGTTAAATCCGATGGATTCCAGCGATTTTTCGACGCAGCTTGCCACATTCTCGGGTGTTGAGCAGCAAGTAAGAACCAATGATTTACTGCTCTCCCTAGGCACACAAATGGGCAGCCTTGGGTTGGGACAACAGGCCGCATGGATCGGAATGGAAGCACGTTCAACAGCGCCGGTTGGATTTACTGGCGATCCGGTTACTCTTTTTCCAAAATTTGCACCCAACACAACCCGCGCCGATTTGGTGGTACGCAATAATTTGGGGGCCGAAGTGCAGCGCATCGCCATCGACAAAACCGAAGCGTCCATTCAGTGGCGTGGCACCCGCGATGATGGGTCTTTCTTTTCTAACGGATCGTATAAATTCGAGATCGAAAGCTATAACAATGACGATCTTGTCGCAACAAAATCGGCTGAAACATACACGAAAATCACCGAGGTGAAATTGGAACATGGAAAATCTGTTCTGGTGCTGGCGGGCGGGATTGAAATTGATTCAAGTACCATTTCAGCACTTCGCCAGCCTCAATAATCGCGGCCTGATTGCTATTCGGGCGTCATCTTTTTTAACATCCGATAGGTGTTGCGTTCACTCATCCCCAGAGCTTCGGCAACCTGTTTGCGATTGCCGCCATATGTATCCAGCAAAAGCTTTACATATGTTTCGCGAATTTCATCCAATGTCGGCTCGTGACTGAATCGCAAGGTCACGCCAGCATTCGTCGTATTGGACGACATTCCCGAAGAAAATTGCGGCAATGCAATGTGTTCTGGCAGAACCAGATCACCACCCGCCGACATGATCACACCACGTTCGATGGCATTGCGCAATTCGCGCACATTCCCTGGCCATTCATATTGATCAAGGGCGGCGATTGTTTCCGGGGTAAAAGATTTGTCTCCGCCCCGATGGAAACTGCGTGTTTCAAGGAAAAAATTCGCAAGCGCCGCAACGTCTGCAGGCCGTGACCTTAAAGGAAGAACAGGAATTTTGAGGGAGGACAGTATGTAGTAAAGTTCGGATTTGAAATTCCCGAGTGCGGCCATATCTTCAAGGTCTTCGCCCGTTGCTGCCAAAAAACGTGCTGAAGACGGCAGCGATGCGGTAGCCCCCAAAGGCCGATAAGTGCCGGTTTCAATCACGCGCAGCAATTTGGTTTGCATGGCGGGGGCAAGTTTATCGATATCATTCAGAAATATTGTTCCATTTCCGGCAGCAGCAATCAAGCCATCCTTTTTCTCGGGGGTGCCGGTTTCACGGCCAAACAAATCGGCGTCATTCAAGGACTCATCGCAATCCACCGCAATAAACCGCCCGTTTGCGCGCGGGCTTTGGGCATGTATCGCCGCGGCGACCGACCCTTTGCCAACCCCGCTTTCTCCACAAATCAGCACCGGCATATCGGCACTGGCAAAGATAGACACCAAACGCCGCACCTGTTCCATTTCGTCGCTGTCTCCGATCAGATCAGCCCGCGTGGCGCTTTGGGCCTGCGCCTGCCAAAAGGCCAGATCGCGTTTCAGGGCCACGGTTTCGAAAAACCGTGCCAGCGTTAATTCAAGATTTTGTGGCGATACCGGTTTGACCAGAAATTCGGTTGCGCCTGCCTTAACCGCATTCACCGCCTGATCGATTGATCCATATGCCGTCAAGATCATCACCGCACAATATTCGCGCAATTCGGGTAGAAAGGTAATACCATCGGTGTCGGGCAGGCGGATATCCAGGATCGCCAAATCTGGGGTAAAATTGCGTAGCACCTCAAGCGTTTCTTCACGTGAAGACGCGCTGCGCGTATCATAACCCAATCGTGACACCTGATCTGTCATTAAACGGTTCAGGGTTTTGTCATCTTCGATCAACAGCACTTTGTGATGGGATTCAACAGAGTCCATTTTCTATTCCTCACGATCAGCATCGGCAAATCGCACGGTGAATGTGCTGCCTTTGCCAAGTTTGCTTTTGACTGAAATTTTGGCATTATTGCGTTCAAGAATGGCTTTCACAATCGACAGGCCCAAACCGCGCCCGGTGCTGGTATCGGCGCGGCGCGACCAGAACGGCATAAAGATACTGCTTAGATCTTTGGGTGCAATGCCCACACCCTGATCCGCCACTTCAAGCACCGATTCGCCATTGTCGCGATAGGCCGAAATTGTGACCATGCCGCCATTAGGCATGGCATGGATGGCGTTCATCGTCAGGTTAACCAACAGCATTCGAATATCACTGTCCGAGGCCAAAATGCGCACTTGATCAGGGAAGTTATACACCATTTTCACCTGCCTTTGCTGCGCCTCATACCGCAACAAAGACAGGATCTCAGGTAGAATTTGTGTCAGGGAAATCAAGGTATTTGCATCACCGGACGGGGCAGATAACAAAAGCAAACTATCGGTTATTTTAATACAGTTCTGGATTTCTGACCGGATCATATCAAAATATTCCAGTGAATTAGAGCCTTTTTTTGCCACCATATCCGATTGTAACGCCGTCAAACCCAAATCAATAGACGACAGCGGATTGTAGATTTCATGGGCCACACCAGCAGCCAACAGGCCTATTTCCGACAGGCGTTGTTGTTGTGAGATTTTTGCCTGTTCATCCAAATTACGGATCGATTCTACCACACACGGCATGGTTTCCCCGTTCACCACCATATCAACACACGCCGATGAAACCTCGACATAAATGTCATTACCATCAGCATCGGTGTGTTTGTCTTGCGTCGTCAAACGAACATTACCGTTCAAACAGGTTTCAACCACCGGACAGTTCACCATTGTATGCGGGCACTGCGTATCGCGCCCATGGCTCGAGGCATAGCATTTCGCTTCTAGAACTTGCGCCATGGACTGCCCCACCTGATCACAATAGGCGCGGTTGGCTTTGATAATGTTGAACTCCGCATCCACCACACGAATACCATCGGGGATAGCATCGATCAGAGCTTGTAAGAAATCCTCAACCTGTTGGTGCTTTGCCATGGCCGTTTGTAAGTGAATCGACATCTGGTTGAAGCTGTGGCCAAGGCGGGCAATTTGATCATGGCCATGGGTTTTCACAACAGTATCAAATTCTCCGTTTGCCAGCGCATGGGTGGCTTGTTCAACCGCGTTCAGGGGCCGGAGAACCAGCCGCACCAACGCAAGCCATATCCCAAGACACACCACCAAAATTACCAGCAAACCCAGTACGCCCAACGTAAGCGCCGAATTGGTGGCACCCTGCTGGATGGACTGCGCATTATAATCCACCACCAGCAAACCATTCACCGGATGGCTGGCAATTTCACCGTGGCAAACGCTACAAGGTTGTTGATTACGCACGGGATTCACACTACGCAAAACCTCGCCGAATTGGGCCGATTGCAGGTAACGAGATTGGCGTGAAATACTGGTTAAGGCGCGGGTGGTAACGTCTTCTTTTAACATCGTATTGATGCGAGACGGATCTGAGGAAAACCGCACCTCGTACTCTGGATTCAGGATCATAATCTGGGCGATGGAGGGCTGATTGCCCATATCGCGCAGGATTGCCTTTAACCCCGGAATGTCGCGTTTCAGCATCGCGTTTTCCAATGACGCCTGCAACAGCCGATTAATTTGCATCGAAGCGCGGGTATGCTCGTTTATTAGGCTGTTCTGATAGACACCACTGAGGATCACCAGAAACCCCAACGAAACCAGTACCAGCATAGTGCCGATAGCCATCACCAGTTTGCGCTGCAGGCTGGCCCCTATCCAGTGGTGCAGTTCCAATATGGTAGATTTTAGACTCAATCCAGAACCACATACAGGTTTTTGTGGTGGTTGGTCTGGTGGCAAACCCTGCATAACCCGTCATCGGGGGAATGCGCATCGGTGATGTGGCTTTCCACCCCGCAGGCCCGGCATTGAAAACGGGTTAGCAAAATGTCTGAGCCTCTTAATTTCATGCGTTTTACCTTTATTGCGCCCACGTCGCAGACATCACTGCACAATTGGCAGCCAGTGCAACGCTCTGGTGCGCAATGATACAAAGATTTGCCGTTTTCCGCCTTGATCAGGGTCAAAGCATCATGAGGGCAAATGCGAATGCAATCATCACAACCAATACATTTTTCAGGATTGATATCGGGGGAAAACGGATACAGGGTTTTTGCGGGGTCGCCTGTTTGGCCTTGGCCCAGAAAACTGACAATCGGATCAATGGGTTCCGGGTCCGATTCGACGGCGGGCGCAACAAAGCGGCGTAAAAATGCACGGCGTGATGGATCTGGCGCATCACCGTGCAGGCGGGCCTTTTGCCAATCCTGCAAGTCCTGCACACTGGCTATGGCAAGTTCGATTTCAGGCAAATCGCGGCTTTGGGCCAGATGTTTAAATTCGGCGACTGTTGTTTCAATCTGCGCAAGTGATGTCGCTTTGCAGCTTTCGCAATGGTGCGTTGCCACCAGAATTCGGCGCACACCGTCAAGCCATAGCTGCGATAGTTCTGTTAGGCCCAGCGCATCGGAACAAGGAATAAACACCGCCTGATCCTGTGCTTTGGGCAAGGGTTTAGGTGGTGTGAACACCTCTTCGCCACATATGACACTACAAGCACGGCAATCGGTGCAGCTGTCATAATCCACATTGGGCGCACCGCCACTTAGATCAATTGCACCCACGGGGCACACGGTTTGGCAAGCTTCACAGCTCGCCAATAGCAAACGAGGCCGCACACATGCGGCCCCGTCAATTTGTAACGTTGCACCATCCCTGTGACCCATAGATTACCAGCTTTCGGCAACCCCCGGAACATAAGCGATATCATCGGACAACTCCGACAGGCTGTAGGGCACAACTTTTTCCTTTTCGGACGGAATCCAGCGCGGCTCACCGGTTAATTCCTCAAGCAAATCGCGTAGCCCGTCCAGATAATGCGCGGTCAGTTTGGCCCCCGCAACCATAAACGGCTGTTCACAGCGTTCCGACATCAAACGGCAGAAATCCGGCACCCAGACCATGATATGTTTGTCCATGAACCGC
>CAMZKY010000207.1 GCA_947311455.1 uncultured Marinosulfonomonas sp.
GTTTGGTCTGGCAATGACAGCCCCTTTCGTTTTAGCGGCATTTTTCGCCCAGCCGTTCCTGCGGTGGATGTCGCGCAACCGCAAATATCTGGCTTATGTCGAAAAAGTGATGGGTGCGATGCTGATTTTATTTTCGATTCTTATGGTGACAAATACCCTGAACGTAATTGCGAATTTCCTGGTCGAAGTACTTCCGCAATATTAAGGCGCCGAATAATCAAGCATCTTGATGCTCGCAAAACAAATAACGGGAGGAAATGAAATGCGATTTTTTGCAACGATACTGGCGGCGGTGGCGATGATGTCCATGGCGGCCCATGCCGAGGTTACAATGGGCGACGATGGTTTGCACAAAGCCGACTGGCTGGAAGATACGTTTATGGATATGAGCGAAGACCTTGAATCAGCCAATGCCGAGGGCAAGCGGCTGTTGATTATATGGGAACAGCGCGGCTGCCCTTATTGCAACCGGATGCACGAAAAGATTTTCCCGCGCCCTGAAATTGACGTGCTGTTGCGCGAGCATTTCTATATCGTGCAGATGAATTTGTTTGGTGACAAAGAAGTTACCGACTTTGATGGCACGGTTTTGTCGGAAAAACAGATGGCGGTGCGCTGGGGCATTATTTTCACCCCGACGATGATGTTCTTGGATGATATTGCGCCTGTGGGTAAATCAGCGGCGCAATCTACGGTAATGGTGATGCCCGGCGCGTTTGATAAATACACCACCAAAAATATCCTGAATTTTGTTTGGCAAAAGGCGTATGAGGGCGACGAACATTTCCAGAAATTCCATGCACGGGAGCTGGCTGCGGCTAAGGCTGCAGGAAATTGATCTAAATCAAACTGGTAATTTATCAATAAAAACAATCACCTAAACGCAATAAGCGCAAAGATATATTCACATAACAATATTTAATGTTGCATAGGTGCGACAAAATGGTCTACCGTTAGGAACGGAGGACAGAATCCAAATGGGAGGAAATATAATGAAGCATGCTTTTCTAGGCATGGCTGCATTGGTTGTCACTGCGACTGCGGTTAACGCAGCAGAAGTAAAACCTGGAGATGTAGTTTTTAATGACGGTGCTGTAGCCATGTCGCTTACCGGTGCCGCCGGGAATGCGGACGAAGGCTATAAAGTCGTTTCATCCAAGAAAAAAGGCAACTGTATTGCCTGTCACTCAAATGATGCGATGCCTGATGTGCCTTATCAAGGTGAAATCGGACCAAACCTAGCCGGTGTTGCAAGCCGTTATTCCGAAGCGCAATTGCGCGGAATTCTGACCAACGCCAAAAACACGTTTGACGGAACAATGATGCCTTCTTTTTACAAGGTAGATGGTTTTATCCGCCCAGGCAAACGTTACACTGGCAAAGCAGCCGATGATACATTCGGGCCGTTGCTGGAAGCACAACAAATCGAAGATGCGCTCGCGTATCTTATGACCCTTAAATAGATCCCGAGGGGATCAAGTTTACCAATCTAGGAGTAACTCAATGGAATTGACGAGACGTGATACGTTGGTTGTTGGTGCGGGCGCACTGGCGGCAACGGCACTACCATTCCAAGCGTTCGCCGCATCGCACGGTGGCGCATCTGAAACAGAAATGGCCTTCACTGGCGGCGCGGCCGCAAAAATGGGTGGCGTCACAATTACTGCCCCTGAAATTGCCGAAAACGGAAATACTGTGCCTGTGTCGATTGACGCACCGGGCGCTGTTTCGGTGGCTTTGATTGCCGAAGGCAACCCAGAACCACTAACCGCTTCGGTTGCATTTGGTCCGTTGGCTGCTGCGCAAAATATTTCAATGCGTATTCGCCTTGCGAAATCGCAAAAAGTAACAGCAGTGGCTAAAATGGCCGACGGAAGCTTTGCAAAAGCCTCCACCGAAATCAAAGTAACAATCGGCGGCTGCGGCGGCTAATCTAGGAGAATTTCAAAATGGCATCTGGTGTTAAACCCCGTGTTAAAGTTCCTAAATCAGCAGCAGCTGGTTCAGCAATTACAATCAAAACTTTGATCAGCCACAAAATGGAATCTGGTCGTCGGAAAGACAAGAAAACCGGCGAATTGATCCCGCGCTCGATCATCAATCGTTTCACCTGCGAATTTAACGGCCAAAGCGTTGTTGATATTGCGATGGAAACTTCGATTTCTACAAACCCGTTCTTCCAGTTCGATGCAACTGTGCCAGAAGCGGGCGAGTTCAAATTCACTTGGTATGATGACGATGGCTCTGTGTATGAAGCCGCTAAAAAAGTCAAAATTGCTTAAGTGAGCTTGAAACAAGGGAGGAAATAACAATGAAAACCAAACTGCTTAAAGGCACGTTGGGTTTGGCAGCGGCCGCAACTATGGCCTTTGGTGCAAGCACTGCATTCGCTGAAACCGACTTGGATAAAAAACTGGTCATCAATGGCGAAATCGAAATGGTTACGCGGGCGCCAGCGCCAGCGCATTTGGCCGACAATCTGGACGAAGTGTTTTCGGGTTGGGTGTTCCGCAAGGACGAAACCCAAGCCACTCAGGCTGATGATTTCGACAATCCTGCAATGATCTTTGTTGATATTGCACAGGATGCCTGGGACAAGGTTGAAGGCTCCGAGGGCAAATCATGCGCATCCTGTCACGGCGACGTGTCGGAAAGCATGGCTGGCGTCAAAGCTGTCTATCCAAAATGGAACGAAGAAGCCGGTGAATTGCGTTCAATCGACATGCAAATCAACGATTGTCGTGTAAATCGTATGGGAGCCAA
>CAMZKY010000208.1 GCA_947311455.1 uncultured Marinosulfonomonas sp.
CCACATCACCGGCCATCATCGCGGCGAATGCGGCGTTCGGGTCGGAAATGAATTTGAACGTCGCTGTGGCCCGCGCAGGCGCGTCGCCCCAATAGCCGTCATTGCGGGTCATGGTGGCGTGATCGCCTTTGGCCCATTCGGTAAATGTAAACGGCCCTGTGCCCACCGGATTGGTGGCCGCGTCAGCAATGCTTTCTTCGCCCACGATCACCGCATCGCCCCATGCCATGTTAAAGGTGAACGCACCATCGGGGGCGGACAGGGTGATTTTAACCGTAAGCGGATCAACCGCTTCGACGCTTTCGATGCCCGCGAACAGGGCTTTTTGTGCGTTGGTCGAATCTTCGGCCCGGGCGCGGTTCAGGGAAAACACCACATCATCGGCATTCATATCGGTGCCGTCATGGAATTTAACGCCGTCGCGCAGGTGGAATGTGTATGTCAGGCCATCGGCTGAAATATCCCAGCTGCTGGCCAGTGCCGGATTAACCGCCCCGTCGGGGCCAAACCGTGTCAGGCCTTCAAAGATATTGGCGTAAACCACTTCGTCAATTGCCGCGGCGGCACCGCCGGTCGGATCAAGGTTGGTTGGCTCAAGCACCATACCGATGGTGATTGAATCCTGCGCCGCAAGCGCGGTGCTGGTGGTCAGTGCCAGAATGGCCGCTGTCATTTTCAGGTGGTGTAGCATTTTTGGTTCTCCCTTAGTGGTGGCTGTTGGTAGCCTAGTCTATTTTTTGGTTTTGCAAAGTATTTTCAGCTTGGCTTTAAAAGATCAACCAGCGTCAGTGCCATAACATTGGCGCTGTCGATCATATCCTGCACGCCGATCCATTCATCCGGCTGATGTGCCAGATCCAGAACGCCGGGGCCGTAGGCGATACAGTTTTTCAGCCGGCCAATGCGGTCGATGTGTTTTTGATCGTAGGTGCCGGGCGACACCACAAATTCGGGGTTGATATCCATGACCTGTTTGATCGCTTTGGCCACGGTGGTGACGATCGGGGCGTCTTCGGCTGTCATGGTGGGGATCACTTCGAATAGATCGCGGATTTCATATTCGAAATCGGGGCGTTCGGATTTGATTTTTTCCAGCATGGCCGCGACCTCGGCTTTGACGTCGTCGATCTCCTCCTCAATCAGGAAACGGCGATCAATAATGATCCGGCAGCGATCCGGCACGCAGGGGGCGGGCAATCCGGTGTATTCGGCGGGCTGTTCCGCCGCGCCGCCGTGGATGGAATTGATGTTCAGGGTCGATTGTTTTGCCCCGTCCGGCACCACAGGCATATCGGTGCGTTTGGATGCCAGAAGCGGGAAGAGGTTCGCTTCCATTTCCTCAAGCACCGCGCCCATGTGCCGAACGGCGCAATCGCCTAGAAACGGCATAGAGCCGTGGGCGATCCGACCCTTGGTTTCGATCTCGGCCCACCAGACGCCGCGATGACCAAGGCAAATCCGGTCTTTGTTCAAAGGTTCGGGGATGATCACATGCTGCACGCGAACCGGGTTGAAATAGCATTTTTCCGCCAAATAGGCGACGCCCCCGTACCCGCCGGATTCCTCATCCGCTGTGGCACTGATTTCAATCGCGCCGGCGTAATCGGGGCAAATGGCAAGAAAGGCCTCTGCGGCGATGATCGAGGTGGCAAGCCCGCCTTTCATATCGCACGCCCCGCGCCCGTATATTTTGCCATCATCCAATTCGCCACCAAACGGATCACGCGTCCAGCCGTGGCCAACTTCGACAACATCGTGATGGGAATTGAAATGCACACAGTCGCCTTTGCGCGGGCCTTCATGGCGGGCCACCAGATTCCAGCGGGGGAATTCATCGCTATCGGCAATGGCCCCTTCAGCGCGGATCAATTCAATGGTAAAACCGGATTTCGCCAGCCGTTCCCCCAGAAACGTGCAAATCTCGCGATACTTTTGGCCCGGGGGGTTTAGCGTAGGAATGCGGATCAAATCCTGCGTCAGCGCAATCAGATCATCGCGGCGGCGTTCAATTTCGGCGTTTAATTTGGCGGTAAAGGGCATTTTTTAAAAGGCTTCCAATTTCAGGGCTGGCATTGGGACAGGTGTTAAGAGTATCAGTTGAATCGTGAATTTGACGCAATACGGTAAAAACACGGTAGTTAGGGGCGCGAGTGGATATTGATTTGCAAAAACTGGCTTTTGATCAGGCACCGGTGGGGATAGCCCTGACCGAACAACGGGTGATCCGCGCGTGTAATACCACGTTTTGCAAATTATTCGGCTATGATAAACCGGCGCTGATCGGGCAGTCGTTTCGGATGTTGTATCAAGAGGAAAAAGAGTTCGAACAGATCCGCGATATCGGCATTGCGCGCCTGAAAGAAGGCGGTGAATATTCGGATGAACGGCTGGTGCATCACCGGAATGGCCAGATGTTTTGGGTGCGATTTCGTGCCGTTACCTTAACGTCCGATGATCCTTTGGCGCGCACGGTGCTGAGTTTTGCGCCGATACCTGACCATGTGGCCGATTATTCTCTGACCAAACGCGAACGGCAGGTTGTGGGCTTTCTAAGCAAAGGCCTAACCAGCAAGGAAATCGCCCGCCGCCTGACGTTATCGCCCCGCACCGTTGAAGATTATCGCCTGCGCCTGTGCAAAAAATTCAACGTGAAAAACACCACGGAACTGTTATCGCATCTGGTTGCGCTTGAGGGTTGATTTATTGCCTGATTTCAACCGATAAAGGGGCAATAATATTGAAATTAGGCCGAAGTGCCCCTATGTATAGATCATTAACATTGATCGAGGAGAACCGATGAACAATTTCGACACCGCTATTATGGAAGCCCAACAGCAGGTTGAAACCGCGCAAAGCAAGATTTCCAGCATATCTGCCAAAATCGAACAATCGCGCGTTGATGCGGATATCGACATCGAAAACGCCACCCTTGCCGATGTGCATGCCCACACCGAATTGATGAACGCCAACATTGCCGATCTGATTATGGGCTTGGATGACGTGACCGCCGGATTTTCCAAAGATTTTGACGAAATGCGCAATAAAACCGGCATGGAAACCTTTATCGGGATATTTTCGCGCGCCAAGGCGGATTCAATGCGTCAGGAACGTATCCGCACCGCATCCGTGGATGAAAAGGTGCGAGACCTGATTTCCAAATCCGACACGATTGTGAAATTGCTTGAGGGTCAGTTGGCCGAATTGGAAGTGCAGAAAGAAAAGGTTTCAACCAACCTGACCGAAACACTGGACGAACGCGAAACCACGGTGGGCGCGCTGGAAACCTTGCGGGCCGATATTTTGGCGATGGATCCTAAAATCATCGCGCTGGAAAATAAAATCAGCATGGAACAAGACGCCGCCGCACGCACCAAGCTGGAATCGGAATTGGCGGAACTGAATTCCGAATATAACGCTATGGTGCAGGACGAACAGGTTAAACTGGCCAAATCCCAAACCCTTGAACGCTATATCGAAACCGGCAAAACATGGATTGATTCCCTGCAAAATCAGGCGGCAACGCAGATGGTTTTGATCAACAAACTAAAAACCGACACCAAACAGCGGGTGGTTTTATATGACGCCCTGACCAAATCATTGAAAACCGCGCAACAACAAGACGTGGCGCACCGGATCAATGAAATCGGCGTTGAAACCGATCAGGAAGCCCAAGCCGCCATGGCCGCCATCGGCACCGCCACCAACCAACGCATGGCCGACATGATGGAAGCCCACGACGATCACATGGTCTTTGCACGCAAGGTGCTGGAACAAAAAGCCAAAGCCGATGAGCGGTTCGCACGGCGTTTTGCCAAGATCGTCGATAAACATGATAAGAATATGTATGGGGGGTAAGGCGTGGCGTTTGTGCGCATCCCCTCCTTCCTTGTCGCCGCCAAACGATTGAACCTTTTCGGCGTTTAAATTTTCCAGTTTTCAAGGGTAAGAAATGCCAAAAAATAACCTATCCTCCGACCATGTCGAATTGAAAACCATCGAAAACGTGCGGCGTTATTTTGCCAAGTTTGATCGCATCACCAGTCATCTGGTGCGGGTGGCTGCGGCGATGGAGGTTGAGCGCAAGTTAAGCAAGGCCGATGTGGCCGTGCTGGGCCGGTATATTCTGGGCATATCGCGCAGTTTTCGCGCGCTGGGCAATAAATACCACATGACAGGCCGCGTGGGCGGGGCGTTAAACCGCGAACTGGTTTTTGACAATCACGAAAGCGGATTTCCCGTGGCGCAAGAATTGATGACCATGGCCAATGACGCCCATCAGGCCGAACGCCATTTGCGCGGGATGCCCAGTGCGGACGCGCTGAAGGACGAGATGATCCGCAAGATTGTTGGTGCTTTGGAAATCCCCACAAAACTGCAATACGCCATGTCGCAGCGCAAATATTACGAGGAACTGCAACGGGGCGAATTGTTCTGGCCGCAAAATGATCCCGAAGCTC
>CAMZKY010000209.1 GCA_947311455.1 uncultured Marinosulfonomonas sp.
CACCGCCGATCCTGTGGGCCATCGGGGATATATCCCTGTTGAAACGTCCAATGATTGCCCTTGTCGGTGCGCGCAACGCCTCATCGCTGGGCACCCGCATGGCCAGTGCTTTGGCCAAGGGGCTGGGCGAAAACGGGTGCGTGATTGTTTCCGGTTTGGCGCGAGGCATTGATACCGCTGCCCATATCGCCGCGCTGGATCAAGGCACGATTGCCGTGCAAGCCGGTGGCGTGGATGTGATTTACCCCAAAGAAAACAGTGCCTTAACCCATGATATCGGCAAACAGGGCCTGCGCCTGTCCGAAACCCCCATGGGCACCACACCGCAAGCGCGCCATTTCCCGCGCCGCAACCGGATCATTTCAGGCCTGTCGCAAGCGGTTGTCGTGGTTGAGGCCGCGGCGCGCTCTGGCAGCCTGATTACTGCCAAGAACGCGTTGGATCAGGGGCGCGATGTATTCGCCGTGCCCGGCCACCCGTTTGACGCGCGCGCCTCTGGCTGCAACATGCTGATCCGCGATGGTGCAACCCTTGTGCGCAGCGCCAAAGATGTGATCGAGGCCACAGCCAACCCACCCCCGCCAGAACCCCGTCTCCTCCTTCCAGAGCCAGCCTCGCAACGCAGCCTTGCCGACACGAGCAAACTGCACCAACAGATACTGTCGCGCCTTGGCCCCAGCCCCGTGGCCGAGGATCAACTGATCCGCGATCTCGATTTGGCGCCGCAGCACGTAACGCCAACCCTGTTAAATCTGGAACTGGATGGTAAGATCACCCGCGTCGCAGGGGGGCTGGTTTCGCTTGCCAATTAGCGTGGCGGCTTATTGCTCCCTCATTCGGTCGCGCTTCGCCTGTGATGCGGCCCGTAAGGGCCAAAGAACGCGCCAAAACTCTTTTATTTTATACGCTGTTATCAACAGCCATTGACATTCCGGCAATTCACCCTTCTTTTGCGCCGCCATTAGACCTGTATATTTCGTGAGGAAATCCATGCCTGTTGTTGTCGTAGAATCTCCGGCCAAAGCCAAGACCATTAACAAATATCTAGGTGATAATTACACTGTTTTAGCCTCATACGGCCACGTGCGCGATCTGCCGCCAAAGAACGGCTCTGTCGACACCGACAATGATTTCGAGATGTTATGGGAAATCGGATATGATTCCCGCAAGCACGTCAAAGCCATCGCCGACGCCCTGAAAGACGACAACGAACTGATCCTCGCAACTGACCCTGATAGAGAGGGAGAGGCGATTTCGTGGCACTTGGAAGAGGCGCTGCGCAAACGCAAAGTGATCAAAAAATCCACGCCGGTTTCACGTGTGGTATTCAACGCCATCACCAAATCTGCCGTTACTGAGGCGATGAAAAATCCGCGTCAGGTGGATATGCCGTTGGTGAACGCCTATCTGGCCCGCCGCGCGCTGGATTATCTGGTGGGCTTTAATCTGTCGCCTGTGCTGTGGCGCAAGCTGCCGGGGGCAAAATCGGCAGGGCGTGTGCAATCGGTTTGCCTGCGTTTGATCGTTGAGCGTGAAATGGAGATCGAGGCCTTTGACGCCCGCGAATACTGGTCTGTCAAAGCCATGTTGAAAACCCCGCGCGGGCAAAATTTCGAGGCGCGTCTTACCGTGCTTGGTGGCCAAAAGCTTGATAAATTCAGCCTTGCAAACGAAGCCGCAGCGGGCCTTGCTGTTCAAGCGGTAAACAGCCGCGATCTAAGTATTATTTCGGTTGAGGCCAAGCCCGCCAACCGTAATCCATCCGCCCCGTTCATGACATCAACCTTACAACAAGAAGCCAGCCGCAAATTTGGCTTTGGCGCACGCCAAACCATGAGCACTGCGCAGCGTTTGTATGAGGCCGGATACATCACCTATATGCGGACAGACGGCATTGATATGGCCCCCGAAGCCATCACCGCAGCCCGCGAAGAATTAGCCAGCCGTTACGGCAAAGAATATGTGCCAAGCAGCCCGCGCGTTTACAAAAACAAAGCCAAAAACGCCCAAGAGGCCCACGAATGTATCCGCCCCACCGATATGTCGGTTGATGCGGCGTCCTTGGCCCGTCTTGAGGCGGATCAACGCAAGCTTTATGATCTGATCTGGAAGCGCACATTGGCCAGCCAAATGTCGGGCGCCGTGTTAGAGCGCACCACTGTTGATGTGGGCAGTGATGATGGCCAGGTTGTGCTGCGTGCCACGGGGCAAGTGGTGAAATTTGATGGTTTTATGCGGGTCTATGAAGAAGGCCGCGATGATGCGGTGATTGATGATGACGACAAGCGTTTGCCACAGGTTGCCCAAGGTGAGGCAACGGCAAAAGAAAGCGTCACACCGGATCAGCATTTCACCCAACCGCCCCCCCGTTTTACCGAAGCAACTTTGGTTAAACGCATGGAAGAGCTGGGCATTGGCCGCCCGTCAACCTATGCGTCGGTGATCACCACCATTCAGGATCGCGATTACGTTCGCAAAGATAAAAACCGCCTGTTCCCCGAGGATAAAGGCCGCATTGTTACGATCTTTTTGCTGAATTATTTCCGCAAATACGTGGGCTATGAATTTACTGCAAATCTGGAAGAAGAGCTGGATACCGTTTCTGCCGGGGATTTGGATTACAAAGATGTTCTGGGCCGCTTTTGGAACGATTTTTCTGCGTCAATCGCCGAAACAAGTGAGTTGCGCATTTCCGAAGTGCTGGATGTGCTTGATGATGTTCTGGCACCCACACTTTACCCCCCCCGCGAAGACGGCAAAGACCCGCGTGCCTGCCCTTTGTGTGGCGACGGTAAACTGCATTTGAAATCGTCGAAATCCGGTGGTTTTGTCGGCTGTGGCAATTACCCTGAATGCCGTTACACCCGCCCCATCGGTGGCGAAAACGACGCCAATGCCGACCGCGTGTTGGGCGAAGACAATGGCGATGAAATCTCGCTACGCTCTGGCCGGTTCGGCCCTTATGTGCAACGCGGCGAGCCAACAGAAGACGTGAAAAAACCACCGCGTGCCAGTATTCCGCGGGGCTGGAAAGTCGAAGACATTACGCTTGAAAAAGCCGTGACGCTGCTAAGCCTGCCACGCTTTGTCGGGGATCATCCCGAGGGCGGTAAAATCCACACAAATATTGGGCGCTACGGCCCCTATGTGATGCACACAACTGTTGATGACGCGGGCAAAGAAAGCAAGCTTTACGCCAATATTCCCGATGTCGAAGAAGTGTTTACTATCGGCATGAACCGCGCCGTCGAAGTGATTGCCGAGAAGAAAGCCAAAGGCCCGGGCCGTGGTCGAACAGCGGCCAAACCTTTGAAGGAATTGGGCGAACACCCTGATGAGGGCGGGCCGGTTAACGTGATGGACGGACGCTATGGCCCTTATGTGAAATGGGGCAAAGTGAATGCGACCATTCCCAAAGAAACCGAACCCGCCGACGTTACGATGGATCAGGCCGTTCAGCTGATTGCCGAGCGCCAAGCCAAAGCAGGCGCGCGCAAAAAGAAACCGGCCGCCAAGAAAAAGGCCGCACCAAAGAAAAAAGCTGCTCCCAAAAAGAAGCCCGCAGCGAAAAAGAAACCGGCCGCCAAGAAAAAACCGGCCGCGAAAAAGGCCGAATAATACGCTGCAGCGCGGCAATTCATTGACAATGATACGATTCCCCCTAAGTTGCCTACAACAGATGACTTAGGGAGAGATTGATGAAAAAGATTTTCGGCTCGGCCACCGAGGCACTGGATGGATTGCTGCATGACGGCATGTTCATCGCAGCAGGCGGTTTTGGACTTTGCGGCATTCCGGAATTGCTGCTGGACGCCATCAAAGACGCAGGCACCAAAGACCTGACATTTGCGTCAAATAACGCAGGCGTTGATGATTTTGGCATCGGTATTTTGCTGCAAACCAAGCAGGTGAAAAAGATGCTGTCGTCCTATGTTGGCGAAAACGCTGAATTCATGCGTCAGTATCTATCGGGCGAGTTGGAGCTTGAGTTTAACCCTCAAGGCACATTGGCCGAACGTATGCGCGCCGGTGGTGCCGGTATCCCCGGGTTTTACACCAAAACCGGCGTTGGCACGGTGATTGCCGAGGGCAAAGAGGTAAAAGAATTCAACGGTCAGGATTACATTCTGGAAGAAGGTATTTTTGCCGATCTCTCGATCATCAAAGCATGGAAAGCCGACGAAACCGGCAATCTGATGTTCCGGAAAACCGCGCGCAATTTCAACGTGCCTGCTGCCAAATGTGGCAAGGTCTGCGTGGTTGAGGTAGAGGAAATTGTGCCAACAGGCAGTCTTAATCCTGACGCTATTCACCTGCCGGGAATTTACGTCAATCGCATTATTCAGGGTGATCACGAAAAACGTATCGAACAACGCACCGTAAGAGAGGGCTAGACCATGTGGGATCGTAATCAAATGGCCGCACGCGCTGCGCAAGAACTGCAAGATGGCTGGTATGTAAACCTTGGTATCGGTATTCCGACGCTGGTGTCGAATTACATTCCCGACGGGATCGAAGTAACGCTGCAATCGGAAAACGGGATGCTGGGGATGGGGCCGTTTCCGACTGAGGATGAAATCGATGCCGATCTGATCAATGCGGGCAAACAAACCATCACCGAACTGCCGCAAACCGCCTATTTCGACAGTTCCGAAAGCTTTGCGATGATCCGTGGCGGCAAAATTGCCATGGCGATTCTGGGCGCGATGGAAGTGGCCGAAAACGGTGATCTGGCCAACTGGATGATCCCCGGCAAGCTGGTTAAGGGCATGGGCGGCGCGATGGATCTGGTGGCGGGTGTGGGCCGCGTGGTGGTGATTATGGATCACGCCAACAAACGCGGCGAAAGCAAACTGTTAAAAGAATGCACCTTGCCCTTAACGGGTAAAAACGTGGTGGATCGGATCATCACCAATCTGGGTGTGTTTGATGTGGTTGAGGGCGGCTTGAAAATCGCTGAAATGGCGCCCGGTGTAACCCGTGCCGATATTGATGCGGTAACCGAGGCCAAGATCATCGCATGATTCAAACCAAACCCGAGGGTAATTTAACGATTCAAACTGTCCCGTTCCCTGCCGACACCAATAGCGGCGGGGATATTTTCGGTGGTTGGGTGATGAGCCAGATGGATGTGTCTGCCGGCATTGCGGCAGGCGAGCGCGCCAAGGGCCGTGTTGCCACTGTGGCCGTTGAATCGATGCGCTTTCATGCGCCTGTTTTGGTGGGCGATCTGTTTTCGGTTTACACCAGCATCAAACGCACGGGCACCACATCGGTGACGATCCACGTCGAAGCCTGGGTGCGCCGCCATAGCAACAGCACTCCAACCATGGTGACAGAGGGGGATTTTACCTTTGTGGCGATCGAAAGCTCGGGTGTTAAGCGGAAATTACCCGACGTTTAGAAAGTGGGTTACCCCACCAAACGCGCGCAATATTGGCCAAAAAACATTAGCAATCGGATTGCGCCCATCCATAGGTGTTCAAGCCCTTAGCGCCTTTGGGGGTTAGCATGTAGATGCCGGTTTCGACCCGTTCAAACCATCCATAATAATCGGCTGACATGATTGTGGTGGCTTTTGGCACATCAACAGCTTTGGCCACGATTGCGCCTTTGGTCGGGCCATGCTCGGCCAAATATGCAGCAACTTTCAAGGCATCCTGACGATAAGAGGTCACAATCCCGACACGCGTTGCGCCACCCGTGTTTGGATCACCAACACGGCGGGAAAACTCACGCAGCAGGCGGGTTTTTCGCTGTTTCACTTTGCGCGGGCGATAGGGGGCCGGATCGCACAGCACTTCGACATATCCGTCGCGCAGGCGCACAGTTACCAAACCAAGCCCAAGGCGGCGGCAAAGCGCGGTGTTTTCTTTCATGCCTTTCAGGCCATGGGGAACGGCCAGATAAACCGTGTCTGTCACAGATTGGCGTGCGATACCCTGATGAACCAAAGCTAAGGAAAACCCCAGCTTTAGTTCAATCAATACCGGATCCTCGCTGCCCCGAATGGCCATCACATCGACAGCGCCGATTTCGCCTTTCACCTCATAGCCCTGGCCTTCTAGATAGGATTTTATTGGCTGATAAAGGTCGGTTTCGCGGGGCTTGATTTTCATTCTTTAAAGATCTGGCGCAGTTCGAATTTCTGGATTTTACCGGTGGCTGTTTTGGGTAAATCCCCGAAAACAACCTGTTTGGGGGTTTTGAACCCCGCCAGGCGTTTGCGTGCATAGGCAATGATTTCGGCTTCTGTGGCGGTTGCGTCGGGTTTCAATTCGACAAATGCACAGGGCACTTCGCCCCATTTATCATCGGGTTTGGCCACAACTGCACATAGGTTAACCGCTGGGTGGCCCATCAAGCAGCCTTCAACCTCGACCGAGGAAATATTTTCGCCACCGGAAATGATGATATCTTTGGCGCGGTCCGCGATTTGCAGGTAGGTATCTGGATGCTGAACGGCAATATCGCCAGAATGGAAATACCCGCCTTTAAAGGCCTCGCGGGTGGCATCGGGGTTTTTCAGATAGCCCTTCATAATCGCATTGCCACGCATCATGATTTCGCCTTGGGTTTCCCCGTCAAGCGGGACTTGAACCATGTTTTCATCCATCACCACAGCGCTGTCCATCATGGAGCTTGCCACCCCTTGACGGGCTTTGATCGCGGTTTGATCATCGCTGTGCAAATCGCCCCATTTCCGATCGTTCCAGTAACACTCGGTGACATGGCCATAGCTTTCGGTCAGGCCATAAACCTGCATCACGTTAAATCCGCATTCGGTGATTTTGGTTAGGGTTGCCGGGGCCGGGGGGGCGCCGGCTGTCAGGATATTGACCTTGTGTTCAAATGGTTTCCGTTCTTCGTCGGTGGCGTTGACCAGCATGTTCAAAATAATAGGGGCACCGCCGAAATGGCTGACTTTTTCATCTGATACCGCATCGTAAATTGCGCCTGGAGTGATATCGCGGCAGCAAATGATTGTGCCGCCTAAAACCGGTATCATCCACGTATGGCACCACCCATTACAATGGAAAAGCGGCACAATGGTAAGATAGCGGGGATGCAGGGTTAGCTGCCAGGTTATGACCATGCCCATGGTTTGCAGATATGCGCCGCGATGGTGATAGACCACGCCTTTAGGCCGCCCTGTTGTGCCGGAGGTGTAATTCAGGGAGATGCTTTCCCATTCATCACGGGGCATGATCCAATCAAAATCCGCCTCGCCTTTTGTGATCAAATCTTCGTATTCCTGATATTTGCCCGATTTGGGGAACCCTGCTTGCGGGTCGGCCACTTCGATGATTGTCGGGCCTTTGCCGTCCATGGTTTGAATGGCATTTTCGGCGAGTTCCAGAAAGGCGGTATCCACAAGAACGAATTTGGCCTCGCTATGAGCAAAGATGTAGGCGACGGTTGATACATCCAGCCGGATATTGATAGAATTCAGAACCGCACCTGCGGCGGGGACGGCAAAATGCGCTTCGGCATGGGCGGGAATATTTGGCAGGATTGCAGAAACAACATCACCGGATTTTACGCCCAAATTTATAAGCGCGCTTGCAAATCGGGTAATCCTGTCGGCATATTCACGATAGGAATGGCGAATGTTTCCGTATACGACAGCCTCAAAATCCGGATAGACAAGAGCCGCACGTTTTAGATGTGACAACGGGGTAAGCGGTACGTAATTTGCTTCGCATTTATCTAAACCTGTTTCGTCAGCCAACCAACCCATAAACCTCTCCGTTATTTTATTTCGCATCTGTGCGCGGATAGGTTAAGCACGCAGAACGAGCCGAGGCAAAGAGAAATTGGAGACGGGGCTGAAATGATTATATCCCATGGGCGAAACTATATCTTTGTGCATATCCCGAAAACGGGGGGCACTGCGCTGACGCTTGCGCTTGAGGGGCGGGCGATGAAGGATGATATCCTGATTGGTGACACGCCCAAGGCTGTGAAACGGCGCAAGCGGATCAAGGGATTGCGCAGTTCTGGCAAGCTGTGGAAACACTCGCGGTTGACCGATATTTACGGGCTGGTGACACAAGAAGAGATTGAGCAGTTTTTCGTTTTCACCATCGTGCGCAATCCGTGGGATCGGATGGTGAGCTATTATCATTGGCTAAAGGAGCAAACGTTTGAGCATTCTGCCGTCGCCCTTGCCAAGACGCTGAATTTTAGTGATTTTCTGAATGAAAGACATACGCAAATATCGCTACAAGCTACGCCTTATGGGCATTATGTAACCGATAAATCAGGCGTCGAGCAATGCGATTTATACATTCGGTTAGAACATCTTGCCGCCGATTTAGCCCCGTTTGAACAACACCTTGGATTTTCATTGGGGACGGTTGAAAAAACAAATGTAAGTGCGCGCGATGCTGATTACCGCGGCTATTATTCAGATCAAGACGCGCAGATCATCGAAAGAATTTGCGCGGCTGATATCGAACGGTTTGGATATCAGTTTTCATGCGATTGAAATGGCGTGATCCTTAAGCGACAGGCGAACAAATGCCAATTCTATGCCTGCTATACGGCAGGGTAGACAGCCTATTTGAATTTTCTATCAACTTAGGGCATAACCAAGAAAAGAAGAGCAGTTCGATTCTATGACAAAGGCAAACTTTGCGGGGCTCGAAAGATGAAGGCAGACCAATGAAACACATCACGATTGCGGCTATTGCCGTGTTTTTTACCCTTTCCATCACCGCAGATGTTGCCGAAGCTGGCCGCATTTCACGCGCTTGTATGAAGGCTGGGCGGAGTGCCGCCACACCATCCTTATGCCGTTGCGTGCAGCGCCAAGCCAATCGCACGCTAACCTTTGCAGATCGCCGGATTGCCGCTAAATTCTTTCGCAAGCCGCAAAAAGCCCAAGATGTCCGTCAATCGGATAGCGCGCGGCTTAAGGCATTTTGGAAGCGCTATAAGGCCTTTGGTCAGGCCGCCAAAGAGAATTGCGGCAACTAGAAATCCAACATTGGTTTTTTTCTACGGCGAGCACATGATGTGGATTGCCGTGGATAACCCGTAAGCGCAAAATCGTTGCATGAGCTATGGCTGTGGCGTCACTGACAACCCAAACTGCGGCGTTGATGTGCAGCTCTCCATATCGGTTAATAGAACAATGCCAGAGCGATCAAGATCGCCGCGCCGGCTCATAGTTTCCGCATTGCTCTCCCTATTTTGGCATCGGGGTTGTGCCCTTTTTATAGGCGTCCCAGTCCAGAATTTCGGGGTAATATTTTGCCCGCCAATCACGCACACGCGGGTTCATCCGGCGGCGCCACAGCAGCGGATTGATCGCTAGCATTGTCATCATCGGATAGCCGTAAGGCAGTTGCGGGGCCTCGTCGGCGGAATAGGTTTGCAACAAAGGAAAACGCCGCTTTGGTTTGTAATGGTGATCGGAGTGGCGTTGAAGATTGATCAAAAACCAGTTTGACGCGGTGTGCGACGCATTCCAGGAATGATGCGGCATCACGTGTTCATATTTTCCATCGCCCAAATGCTTGCGGGTTAGGCCGTAATGCTCAACATAATTTGTCAGCTCCAAGGCGGAAATGGCGATGAAAGCTTGAAAAACGAAAAAGCCAACACCGGCCCAGCCCCCCAAAGCAAAGGCTAGCGCCAAAGCAAGAAGCTGCAAAATACCATATTTCCAAAACGGGTTTGATAGATCGGTGACGGGTAAATCCTTGCGGGCCAATAGTGCTTTTTCGGCTTTCCAAGCGGATTGAGGGCATTCGCGCAGCACGCGCGGGAAAAACTTGTGGAAGCCTTCGTTATAGCGGGCCGTCACCGCATCGCGCGGGGTGCCCACATAGCGGTGGTGCACATGCAGATGTTCAGTGCGGAAATGGCTGTATAAAACGGTGGCCAACAATAGATCGGCCAACCAGCGCTCCAAACGATTACTTTGGTGCATCAATTCATGGCTATAAACGATGCCAACGCTGCCAGAAACAAAGCCGACACCATAGAACAGAACGATCTTTTCCAATAGCGATAAATGATCGGCGTGGGCCGTATACCAGATCATTCCAAAGATAATCAGGGCCTGCACGGGAAACCAGATCATGGTGATCGCACGATACCAGAACAAATCTTTATCATCGGTTTCGGGATCAGGATTATTTTCATTCAGGCCTAGAATGGCGTCCAGAATGGTTGAAACGCCCCAGCCGTAGATGGGCAAAAACGCGATCCACCAACCGCCGTATTTTGCGCCGATATAGGCCAAGGGCACAGCAAGAATGGAAAGCCAGAACGGCAATGCGGAACGGATCATCGAGACCTGATTTACCTGGGTCATAATCGCCTCTATAAAAATGCGCGCAATTGGGTTGTTGCATAGTTTAGATAGGAACTCAATCTTGCTGCATTGCTTTCATCGCGATGCTGTGTGCTTTGCGCATGACTGTTGGTAAGACACTGGAATCAAACGCATTCTTTTCCACAAAGTGGCCCGTTTCAGGCACGGCATTGTGGCCAACTTTCGCGATATGAATCTCTAGCTCCAGATGGAAATGGGTGAATGTGTGGCGAACAGTTTCGGGGGATTTCAACCAGTCCGTCTCAAGCGGGGGGCAGGGCATGACGCTGTCGCCCCAATCGGTGCATGGCCACCCCAACATCCCCCCCAGCAATCCTTTGTCGGGGCGTTGCTCCAACAACCACGCGCCATCACTGCGTTGCACAACATAGGCAATGCCTTTGCGATGAGGCTTGGGTGGCTTGGGCGTTCTTTTTGGTAAACTGGCTGCTGTGCCTGCTGCCTGTGCGGCGCAGTGTTGGGTGATTGGGCACGTGTTGCAAGCAGGGCTTTTCGGTGTGCAAATCGTTGCACCCAAATCCATCAACGCTTGGGCATAATCCCCCGCGCGCTGCCTCGGGGTTTGGGTTTGGGCCAATTTGGCAAGATCCGGTTTGCTAGCGGGTAGAGGTTTTTCAATGTTAAATATGCGCGCCATGACACGTTCAACATTGCCATCCACAACGGTTTCCATTTGATTGAATGCAATGCTTGAAATCGCGGCGGCAGTGTAGGGGCCAATGCCGGGAAGGGTTAAAAGCGATTTGTAATCGTTCGGGAAAACGCCAGCCAAATCACCGCTAACAACGCGGGCGCATTTCAAAAGATTGCGGGCGCGGGCGTAATATCCCAATCCCGCCCATTGCGCCATTACATCTGCATCTATTGCATCTGCCAGCGCATGAACATCGGGCCAGAGGTGTAGAAATTTCACATAATAGGATTTCACCGCGGCCACAGTGGTTTGTTGCAGCATTATTTCAGACAGCCACACATGATAGGGATCGGGGCGGATACCGGCTTTAGATTTATCGGGCGCAATGCGCCATGGAAGATCGCGCGCATTTTTATCGTACCACGCCAATAATTCGGGGCTTATCTGTTGGTCACGCAAACTTTATCTCCTGTTTAGGGCTATTTTGCTGGCACATGGCGGGAACCTGTTTAAAATACCCCTGACACGGAAAGGGTTTATGAAGCAAACCGGCACATATAAACGTAGCCGCCATAATGGCAGGTTTGAACGGGCTTCGGGCCTGATGCAAGGACGCATTCGTGCGGCCAGCGAAAAACGTGGTTTTGCGGTTTCGCGCCTGTTAACCCATTGGGCCGAAATTGTCGGCATAGACATTGCGCAAATGGCCCGCCCGGTGGATGTAAAATATGGCCGCCAAGGGCTGGGTGCAACGCTGACTGTTTTAACCACAGGCGCCAATGCCCCGATGCTTGAAATGCAAAAGGAAAAGCTGCGTGAACGGGTGAATGCCTGTTACGGTTACACTGCCATTTCGCGTATCCGTCTAACCCAAACAGCCCCAACCGGATTTGCAGAAGGCCAAGCGCAATTTACCGCTGCACCAAAAAATAAACCCGAAAAAGACCCTAAAATCAAAATATTAGCCGAAGAAACCGTTTCCCCGATTGTTGATGATGGGCTGCGTGCGGCCCTTGCGGCCTTGGGTGAAAATGTCTTATCTCGATCAAAACACTAACGAAAGTTCCCCTATG
>CAMZKY010000210.1 GCA_947311455.1 uncultured Marinosulfonomonas sp.
ATTTTGCGCCCGTCTTCGGTGCGCACGGGGATGTTTTGCAAATTTGGATCGGTCGAGGCCAATCGCCCCGTATTGGCCCCCGCGATCATATAGGATGTATGCACCCGCTCCGTATCAGGGTTGATATGAGTTTGCAGGGCGTCGGTATAGGTGGATTTCAGCTTTGACAATTGCCGCCAATCAAGCACGCGGGCGGGTAAATCATGGCCGTTGGCGGCTAGATCTTCAAGCACATCTACCCCCGTGGCATAGGCCCCCGTTTTACCCTTTTTGCCACCCTCAAGCCCCAGTTCATCAAACAGGATTTCGCCCAATTGTTTAGGGGACCCCACGTTAAACGGGCGCCCGGCCAGCGCGTGAATTTCAAATTCAAGCCCTGCCATTTTCTGGGCAAAATTATTCGACATGCGCGATAAAACATCCCGATCCACTTTGATGCCGTTTCGCTCCATTTGGGCAAGAACAGGCACTAATGGGCGTTCCATGGTTTCATAAACACTGGTCACTTGGGCCTGATGCAAACGCGGTTTGAACAGCTCCCACAGGCGCAGGGTGATATCGGCATCTTCGGCGGCATAGGGCACGGCCTCTTCCACCTTGACCTTGTCAAACGTGATCGCCGATTTGCCCGTACCGATCAGCGGTTTAATCGGGATCGGTTTGTGATCAAGATACCGCTCTGACAACGCATCCATGCCGTGATTGTGCAATCCTGCATGTAGCGCATAAGACAGCAACATCGTGTCATCAATCGGGGCCAGATCAATGCCGACGCGGGCGAAAATTTTCGCGTCATATTTCATGTTCTGGCCAATTTTCAGGATGCTTTCATCCTCTAACATCGGCTTTAGCATATTCAGCGCGATATCCAGCGCCAGTTGCCCCTCGGCCAGTTTATCGCTGGCAAACAGATCATCCCCTGCGCTTTCCTTATGGGTTAGCGGGATATAACAGGCCTCACCGGCTGTCACGCACAATGAAATCCCCACCAGATCAACCCGCATCGTATCAAGGCCGGTGGTTTCCGTATCCACCGCCACATAGCCGCGCTCGTAAATCCGGTCGATCCATTTTTGCAGGGCATCAATATCTTTGACCCACTCGTATTTTTCTGCGTCAAACGGCACGGTTTCGGCCGTTGCAACAGGGCCAGCGGCGGTTTCGATTTCAGGCGCGTCAACACCCATCTGCGCCGCAACACGGTTGGTTAACGTGCGAAATTCCATTTCCGCCAGAAACGCCAAAAGGGTTTCGGCTTCGGGGTCTTTTAGCTCCAGATCATCAAGGCTGAAATCAAGTTCCATATCGGGCACCAGTGTCACAAGCTGCTTTGAAATGCGGATCAGATCGGCATTTTCAATCAGGCTCTGACGGCGCTTGGGCTGTTTGATTTCTTCGGCCCGTTCCAGCAATGTATCAAGATCGCCATATTCATTGATCAGCAACGCGGCGGTTTTAATCCCGATACCGGGCGCGCCGGGAATATTATCAACACTGTCCCCCGCAAGCGCCTGCACATCAATCACGCGGTCGGGTTTAACACCGAATTTTTCCTCGACCCCTTCAACCCCGATACGTTTATTTTTCATCGCGTCCAGCATTTCAACGCCGCCGCCGATCAGCTGCATCATATCTTTGTCAGAGCTGATAATTGTGCAGCGCCCACCGGCATCACGCGCTTGATTGGCAAGGGTGGCGATGATGTCGTCGGCCTCGAAATTTTCAACCTCGATACAGGCGATATTAAAGGCGCGTGTGGCATCGCGGGTCAGGGGGAATTGTGGGCGCAAATCCTCGGGCGCGGGGGGGCGATTGGCTTTGTATTTGTCATATAGATCATTGCGAAAGGTCTTGCCGGAATGATCAAAAATCACCGCAACATGGGTCGGCGCATCGGGGCCATTGTTGGCCTCGACCTGTTTAAACAGCATATTGCAAAATCCGGCCACCGCCCCAATCGGCAACCCGTCGGATTTACGCGTTAACGGCGGCAAGGCGTGATAGGCGCGAAAGATGAAAGCCGAGCCATCAATCAGGTGCAGGTGACACCCCTTGCCAAAATTTGTACCGATATTTTCATTGCCCATTTCAGCCATTCCCTATTTGCCGTGCAGCGTGTTTTGCAAGTTCCCACTATCGGTCATTGCCGGCCCTATCGCAATCCTATTTCACAGCCAGATCAACCGACGCATTTCTGACACGCCGCCGCCCTCGGATATACCCACCTTCTTTTTCGTCTAAATATCCCCGGGGGAGTCTGCGCGCAGGTGCGGACGGGGGGCAAGCAGCCCCCTTTCCCACCTCATCCCAAAAGAACCACGATTCCGGAATAGTAGTTCTATTAAACCAAAAATTAACCATCCCCGCCGAACGGTGCGTTAATCAGCTGTTTCGGGAAAACTTGCCATACGCTTGCCATACGCTTGCCATACGGAGGCAATACCTCGGAATTAGCAAAATCCCCTTGTTAACAAAGGGATTCGCCAAATAGCGCCGCAAAAGGCCATACAACAATCATTTTGGGTTAAGGTTCAAACCTTTTCAACATAATCGCTGTTGATAAATTTGGTGTCACAATAGGGGCATTCGACCCAGCCATGCTCGCTCGGGATTTGCAGCCAAACACGCGGGTGCCCGCCATCGGCACCACCGTCACAAGAGATTTTCATTTTATCAACGATAACGGTTTCAGGTGCTTCTGTGGTCATGGTGTATCCAATCATTTAACGGTTACGCCATGATACCAAACCACGGCCCATGGGCAAGATATTTTACACAGGTTGTATCATCCGTCCCAATGGCCGGCCCGCTAGAATATGCACATGCAAATGCGGCACCTCCTGCACAGCATCACGGCCGGAATTGGCGATCAAACGATAGCCATTACCCCCCGCACCTGGCTCAATCCCCAACTGCTTGCAAACCGCGCCGATTGTGCGGGTATAATCCACGATTTCGGCATCTGACCCCTCGGCGGCGAAATGATCGTAACAGACATACGGGCCTTTGGGGATCACCAGCACATGATGCGGAGCCTGTTCGCTAATATCATGAAACGCAAGGGAATATTCGGTTTCCAAAACCGTGCCATTGGGGATTTCGCCGCGCAGGATTTTGGCAAAGATGTTTTGGTCGTCATAGGTATAGGGCATGGGGTGTCCTTAATCGGAAAACAGGTGTTCGGCTTGGGCAATTTCTGTGGCTTTTGCAGTGTCAATGTCAAGGAATTCCGCAAGCGCTATCGCGTTTTCCCCGGCGCTGTGAGACTGGAAAATCCGGTAATGATTGGCAAAATTCGAATCCCGCATCTGATCGCTTTCAAAACCAATTTCATATCGAATTGTCGGCAACAGATTTTCCATGGTTTGCTGCGGAGTCTGCTCCCCCGCAAGGCCCACGCGTTTGGCATGGCCCACCAGATAGTCATCAGAAAAATCACAATCAATTTCCAGCAGCTTGGTTTTGGATCTATCAGAATAGAAATCCCGCATCAGATCAATATTGCTGGGGTCAAGACAAATCAGCATCCGGTCCGTATTTTCATAGTCAAACAGCATCCGGATCAATGCCCGTCTGTGCCGCGTGCGTTTGCTCAAAGTGGTTTGAATACCCCCCAAATCAGGCAGCGGTGTGCTTTCTTCATTAAACAGATATTCGATGGCAGGTATGTCAGTATGATGCTTGATATGCCCCACTAACCGCTTGGCAACATGCCATTTTTTACAGACCACAATCATCAATTCACGGTCCCGCCCAAGCGAGCTTTCTGTCTCCCATGCGCGTTGCGCAAACCGGCGGCCAATACGCCCCCGACCGGTTAAAAATTTGAACAAACTGCGCCCTTCGTTTGATATTTCGAAGCTGGCATCATCATTGGCATAGAGTTCACCCAACCGTTGTTTCAGGTCTTCGGCTTCTGGGCTAATTTTTCGGGCAAACAGGTAGTCCTGACTTAGCAATAGATCGAAGTGATCGTTATAAAACGTTGCTGGCATTCCATAGTCGGAAAACACCAAAAACGTTAGGGTTCGGGTTTCAATTTCTGATTCCGGCACCACATGGCGCACAATGGTTTGGAAAAAGGTTTCATCGGGAATCCACGTGCTTCGGAAGAACCGCATCACATCTTTGCGCGTTTTGGTAAACTCCAGAACCCATTCAATGGTGCGCCGACGCAAGCACCACCACTGACTGCCAATCATCACCTGAATGTCTTTCGGAATGTCCCGTGTTAACCCGAATTTCTTTTGGAAATTATACGACGCGTAAAATCGTTTGGGCTGAGTGCGTTCATTAAAGTAATGGCGATAAATCAGCCGCTCTTCCTTCATGCCTGTTTTAATCCAGTCACTGGTGAAATAATCAAAGCTTTCAATGTAATCACGTTCGTTATCGTCAAGAAACTGATGGATATATTTTGAGGATTTTGTCGGCATGCAATCGCCAGACAACATGTAAAAATGCGTTGCGCGCGGAAAGGCCTCAACCGCAGCTTCAACCGCATACAAAGTCGCCTGCACCAACGACCAAGCCCCCCACCCGCATTTGATTCGCTTGACCGCATAGGAAACATTCGGGTTGTCCGCCAATCCGCTCTGAATACGTTCAAAATGCTCGGCTTTGGCCCGCGCATCAAAGTGAATCGAAATAAAATCACCCGTCGCGGTTAGTTGGTTCGCTTGCTGAATAATCGCGTCAGGATCTTTGTGACACAATAAAATAAAGGCTATTTTTGCCATTTTCGAAATAAAACCCCAGATTACGCACTATTGTTTACCTAATTAACGTAAACAGGCGTTGAATAAATAGCGAAATTTTGCTTTTTACTAAGTAATTGCCCGTAGACCACATTAATAGTCGGGCTTGTTATCAGAAGGCGAGTGTAAATATGGGTTTCCCTGGTGTCTGGATGACCGAAAGCGAAAGTGTCGCGTATCGTGTTGTTCCAAAATGTGCCTGCTCAACCATTGGGCAGATAATGTATTATTCCGATCATGGTGAATTCTTCAATGGTGATATCCACGATGCCACAGGAAAGATGCACAAATGGGGTATCGATTCCAGCCAACCCATTATCGAAGCCAACATCAAAGATCACAAATCCTACGCCTTTACCTGTGTGCGTAATCCATATGGCCGCATTCTCAGTTCATTCTTTGATAAAATCTGCGGTATTCAGCGTAACGGTAAACGCTATCGCGGCAAGCTGGTTCCGCTGCTAATTCAGAAATACGGGATCGAAGTCGGAGATCCTGAAACCGGTTTCGAGTTTGACCAAATCAAGTCCTTCCGTCGGTTCCTACTGTTTGCCCGTGATACCATCCGCTGGCGCAAACCAATGGATCCCGATATCCACTGGTCTGCCATGTCAGGCCATGTCTCCACCTTCATTATGAACGGCGGGCATTACGATCATATCTTCCCCACCGAAACGTTTAACGACGGAATGCAGGTGGTGCTGGATAACATCGACAGCAAATACGATGTTAAACTTGACGAAATTCCGCGCTTTAACGAATCCGAAGGCCACGGCCCAAAACGCCTGCATCCGATCGCCGACTATTTCGACGATTTGTCCATGCACTTGGTCTACGAAATCTACAAACGCGATTTCCGCTTGTTTAATTATGATTTCGAAAACCCGAACAATAAAATGCCGCTTGGCCCTATCGATCTAGATGAAATCCATGCCAAACTCGGCCCAAAAAACACCTGATTTCTTCTTTTCCGGCTAAATATCCCCACCGGAGGCACCGCGCCGCGCGTTAGCGCGGCGCAAATCAATCAGCAAACCGCCCTTGGGCGGTTTCAGACCACTGACAAACCCCGTCATTTTTTGGCGGGGTTTTCTATTGTTGATGTTTTTGGCCGTTGTCTTGAGGTCAGGTGGGGGCTTTCCCCTCATATGTGGGGGATTTGGCTTGGGTTTGTCATCGTCATCGCGATTTTCTTGATGTTTTGGGCGGTTGCGGCGAGCAAAGCCTGCCATCTGACCCCGGGCAGGCCTCGGTAGCGGGCGTATCGGTGGCCGAAGAGCTGTTTGGCGTCGGCAAAGGATCGTTCTACGGTTTCCTTTCGTCGTTTGTAGATGCGTTTGCCCCAATCGGTCAGGCGATGGGCATCGACCCGTTCACGCG
>CAMZKY010000211.1 GCA_947311455.1 uncultured Marinosulfonomonas sp.
AATTCAACCGCCGACACACCGCACGCCAAGGCGAATTCAAACCCTGCCATGGTGTTTTCAGGCATAACCCCGCGCGCGCCACGGTGCCCATGCAAGCGAATGATATTCGGGGTGGCACGCAGGCTTTGTAACCTGTCTGGAACCGTCATTACGACAACCGTTTCCCAGTTGTGGCATCAAAGAAATGCAGCAGCTTTTTCGCTGCGGAAAATCGCATTTCGGCCCCTTCTGAAATATCATGTGTGCCCGCCAGAGACACCACCATTTCTGTATCAGTGCCCTTCAAAACCCCGTGAATCAAGGTATTTGCCCCCAATTGTTCGCGCATTAAAACCTTAATCTGGAACATACCTTTATCGTGGGGAACCAAATGCTCGGGCCGCACCCCCAGCGTAACAGTGCCCGTTGTCGCCACCCCGGGCACAACATCGCCATTTTGCAGCTCCACAGTGCCATCATCACGCGCGGTGGCCGGTATGAAATTCATCGCGGGGCTACCGATAAACCCCGCCACAAACACTGTTTGGGGGTTTTCGTATAGTTCAATCGGGGTGCCGAATTGTTCAACATAACCGCCATTCAACACCATCAGACGATCGCCCAATGTCATGGCTTCGACCTGATCGTGTGTTACAAAAATCGACGTCACCCCAAGGCGTTTTTGCAGCTTGCGGATCTCTAAACGCATTTGCACGCGCAGCTTGGCATCCAGATTGGACAGTGGTTCATCAAATAAAAACACCGACGGTTCACGCACAATCGCACGGCCCATCGCCACCCGCTGCCGTTGCCCCCCCGACAGAGCGCGGGGTTTGCGTTTCAGGTAGTCGCCGATTTCCAGAATTTCGGCCGCCTCGTTGACGCGACGTTTGATTTCACTTTTGGCAATACCCCGGATTTTCAGGCCGTAAGCCATGTTGTCGTAGACACTCATATGTGGATACAGGGCGTAATTCTGAAACACCATGGCAATATCGCGATCCGCCGGCTCCAGATTATTGACCATTTTACCGCCAATCGAAACCTCGCCGGATGTGACGGTTTCAAGGCCCGCGATCATCCGCAGCAAGGTTGATTTCCCACAGCCCGACGGGCCAACGATGACCACGAATTCACCATCGTTAATATCGCCGTTGACCCCGTGCAAGACCTCGGTATCGCCATATGATTTAAGCAGGTTATCCAGTTTTATATTTGCCATGTTTCTATCCTACTTATCCGTTTCCGTCAGGCCCTTGACGAACAGTTTTTGCATAAACACCACCACCAAAATTGGTGGTAGCATGGCCAAAAGGGCGGTCATCATAATGATGTTCCATTCCGGTGTGGCTTCGGCACTTTCAAGCAGCTGCTTGATGCTCATTACGATGGTGGTCATGTTGGTATCCTGCGTGATCAACAGCGGCCACAGGTATTGGTTCCAGCCATAGATAAACAGAATTACAAACAGCGCCGCGATATTGGTGCGCGACAGGGGCAACAGAATATCCCAGAAAAACCGCATCGGCCCCGCCCCATCAATGCGCGCGCTTTCCAGCATTTCGTCGGGGATTGTCAGGAACACCTGACGGAACATAAACGTGGCCGTGGCCGAGGCAATCAAGGGCAGGGAAAGCCCCGCATAACTGTTAAGAAGGCCCAACTTCGCCACCACCTCATAGGTTGGCAGAATGCGCACCTCGACCGGAAGCATCAGGGTGATAAAAATCAGCCAGAAAAACATCATCCGGAACGGAAATTTGAAATAGACAATCGCAAAGGCCGAAATCAGCGATATGGCGATTTTACCAAAGGCAATCGACAGTGCCATCACCAGTGAATTCAACATCATCCGCCAAACCGGCACATTATTGGTGCCTGCTGCGCCTTCGCCAATCAGGGTTTCGTTCAGGTTTACAAATAACTGATCCCCGGGCCACAAAGGCAACGGGACTTGCGTCATGCGAATATCGGTGTGGGTTGACGCCACGAAAGTGATCCAGATCGGAAAGGCGATCATTGCCACGCCAAAAATTAAAATCAGATGGCTCAGAAACGTCAGAACAGGGCGATTTTCAATCATCAGTATTCAACCTTTCGTTCGACAAACCGGAATTGAACCACCGTCATCGCGATTACCAAGATCATCAAAATCACCGATTGCGCTGCCGATCCCCCCAGATCAAGGCCAACAAACCCGTCATTATAAACCTTGTAAACCAGTATGTTGGTTGATCCCGCCGGCCCGCCTTGGGTGACGGCGTGGATAATGCCGAAGGTGTCAAAGAACGCATAAACCGCGTTGATCACAATCAGGAAAAATGTGGTGGGTGAAATCAAGGGAAACACAATCGTCCAGAACCGCTTTAACGGCCCCGCCCCGTCAATCGCTGCGGCTTCTATTACCGATTTGGGAATGGATTGCATCGCGGCCAGATAAAACAGGAAATTATAGGCAACCTGTTTCCACGCCGCAGCCATAATCACCAGCCCCATGGCCTGACTTTTGTTCAGGTAGTGGTTCCAGTCAATGCCGAACCCTTCCAGGAAATAGCTGATAATCCCCAGCGTCGGGTTAAACATAAACACCCACAGCGCGCCGGCCAGAACCGGTGCAACCGCATAGGGCCAGATCAACAAGGTGCGGTAAACCATAGCCCCGCGAATAACCCGATCGGCAAATCCGGCGAGGATGATCGCCATGCCCATAGACAACAACGCCACAGCGCCCGAAAACCACATGGTGCGGATAAAGGATTCAAGGTATTTCGGATCTTCAAACAAGACCTGAAAGTTTTCAAACCAGACAAATTCTGTGCTTAGCCCAAACGCGTCTTCGATCAGCAAAGATTGATACATCGCCTGACTGGCGGGCCAGATAAAGAACACCAAAGTAATGATGATCTGCGGGGCCACCAATAGATATGGCAGATAAGACGTGGGAAAATGAACGCGTTTCAGCAAAACACAAGCTCCGGTAAATTTAGATGTGCCGCCCTAGAAAGAGTAAGGGCGGCACGTTTATTGAACGTCGTTTCAACGAGGTTTATTTCACCGAACGCTCAAATTTGCGCAGCAGGGCATTGCCGCGTTCAACGGAGGCATCCATGGCCTCTTTGGCGGTTTTGTCACCGGCCCAAAGCGCTTCCATTTCTTCGTTGATAATGTCACGGATTTGAACAAAATTCCCAAACCGGATACCGCGCGATGCGGGGGTCGGGGTGTTCAGGCTAAGTTGCGCAATTGCCGTGTCGGTGCCCGGGTTGCTGTCATAGAACCCTTGCGATTTTGACAGCTCATAGGCGGCTGTGGTGATCGGAACATAGCCGGTTTCCTGATGCCACCATGCCTGCACTTCGGGGCTGGACAGATAGTTCAGGAATTTGGCGGTGCCTTTGTATTCCGCTTCGGATTTTCCGGCCAGAACCCAAAGCGTTGCGCCCCCGATGATCGAGTTTTGCGGAGCCGAGGCCACACCCGTATCAAGCGGCAGCATAGTTTGACCAAACTTGAATTCAGCTTGTTTTTTGATTGACCCGTAATAAGCGGATGAGTTCATCCACATGCCGCATTCGCCCGAAGTGAATAACGGCAGGCTATCACCACGACGGCCACCATATTTGAACAGCCCGTCTTTTTGCATGTCGGCAATGGCTTGCAAACGGCCTTCTACAGCATCGTTGTTAAACGTCAGTTCTGTATCAAATCCGGCAAATCCGTTTTCTTTGGTGCCCATGGAAATGTTGTGCCATGCGGAATAGTTTTCCACCATCACCCAGCTTTGCCAGCCAAAGGAAAACCCGCATTTCATCCCGTTTGCCAGCAGTTTTTCCGACGCTGATTTTACGTCATCCCATGATTTGGGCACATCCGCCCCCGCAGCGGCCAGCGCATCGGCATTATACCAAAGAACCGGCGTAGAGGAATTGAACGGCATAGAAAGCAACTGACCATCCGGCATTTGGTAATAAGAAATCACCGCAGGCAGATAATCGGATTTATCGAACGGCTCGCCCATATCCGACATCAGTTTGTCAACCGGATAAATCGCGCCTTTGGCCCCCATCATCGTGGCGGTGCCCACTTCAAACACTTGCACGATCGCTGGCTGTTCATGGGCACGGAACGCGGCAATCGCGGCGGTCATGGTTTCGGTGTAGTTGCCTTTGTTCACCGGCACAATTTTGTAATCGGATTGGGATGCATTGAAATCGGCGGCGATTTTATCAACACGCTCGCCGTTTGCGCCACCCATCGCATGCCACCACTGAATTTCGGTTGCTGCAATTGCGGATGTTGCAAAGGCTGCAACCATACCCGTAACCACGGTGCCTATAATCGTATGTTTCATGTAAAAGACCTCCAAGTCATTCGAAAATAATTTCAAAGCACAGGAAACAGTTACGATTTAACCGCCCCCGCCATTCCTGAAACAAACAGAGCATGGACTTAATCATAATTCAATTGAAAGTTTTGTAATAAATTTTATAACCATAGGTTATGAAAATACCCAATAGACACATTCAAATCCTGTAAGGCACGGCAAAAATGGCTATCAATCTAAGGCAGTTAGAAGCCTTGCGCGAAGTATCGAACACTGGAAATATAACCCGCGCAGCTAAAAAAATGGGAATTTCACAGCCTGCCGTTAGCCGATTATTACGCAATTTTTCGGATGAAATTGGATTTGACCTGTTTCAAAGGCGCGACGGGCGCTTGGTGCCCACGCAAGAATCACGGTATCTATTGGGCGAAGTAGGCCGCCTGTTTTCCAGCCTGAAACATATCGAAGACCTGACCAAAGACCTGACCGCGCGCAAAGCAGGGCATTTGCGCATTGCTTGTTTGCCCGGTTTTGCCACCAGTCACCTCCCCCGTGTTGTTGCAAATTTCATCAAAACCAGACCCAACATCACCGTCACAATCGAGCCGGATCGCCCAAAACGTATTCTGGAATGGATCATCCGCGAACAATATGATTTTGGCATCACCGATGCGTTTGCGGGCCACCCTTCTGTGCAAAGCCAACCGTTTGATATGCGCACGGTTTGCATCCTTCCCAAAGGCCATGCCTTGGCGGATAAACCCGAAATCACCCCCGAAGATCTGGCACAAGAGCGCATGATCCACACGCGGCGCGACAGTATTTTCTACCGCGAGCTTGACGCCACGTTTACCACCCGCGGCCTGACCCTGCCATCCCTGGTTGAGGTGCGCCAATTCACCGCCGCCTGTATGCTGGTGGCCGAAGGCGTGGGCGTTTCGGTGGTTAGTGAAATGGATGCACAGGAATACGCCCAGCGCGGCCTGATCCTGAAACCCTTCGCGCCCGAAATCACCCACCGCTTAACACTGGTGCATCCCACCCATTCGCCGGC
>CAMZKY010000212.1 GCA_947311455.1 uncultured Marinosulfonomonas sp.
ATCTAGTATGACACTTTAGATGAAATATATAAAAACCCAAGAGGACCAGATGTTTATACATCATAGGCAGAATGAAACGCATGAAATCTATACGCGCGAAAGATGCTTCATTAGCGAAGTGTTGAACAGTGACGATAGCCCCGATTTAAGCATTGCGCGTTGCCGGGTTGAAGTGGGTGTGATCACTGAATTACACAGTCTAACAGGGATAACGGAAACTTACCTGATCGATGCTGGCGAAGGGGTGATGGATGATGGCATCAATCCGGCGATCAAGGTCGGGGTGGGGGATAGTATCACGATTCCGGCGGGCCATCCGCAGCGGATCAAAAATATCGGGGAAAGGGATCTGCAGATCACAGTCACTTGCCGCCCCCGTTTTACACCTGCGTGTTACGTGCCTTTGGATTAGGCGGTTATTTCCAGTATATTTCGTAGCTGCTTTAAAGGAGACCCGCGAGTCGCTTGAAGTGTTGCGCCGCGCTACGCGCGTCGCGGGGCCTCCGGCGGGGATATTCAAGAAAAGAAGAAGCGGAAATTTAGCGTCAATATCTGCCGGAGTTTCTGAGCGTATCATCCCTGTGGATCGGATGTTTAGGCCACATTTTCAAGCGCAACCTTCGGCGTGACGCCAAGCGCATGGCATACATCGCGGGTCAGTTCAGGGCGGTTAAGTGTGTAAAAATGCAAATCTTCAACCCCGCCGTCAATCAGATCAGAGCATAGTTCAGTGCAAACGGCGCTGGACAACAGCGTTTCGCGATCATCGCGTTTGGCTTTGGAAAACGCATCATCCAGCCATGTTGGCAAAGTGGTGCCAATGTTTCCGGCGAATTTCTTTAGGCCGCTCCAGCTGACAATCGGCATGATCCCGGGAATGATCGGGGCGGTAATGCCGGCCTTTTCGCATTTGTCGCGAAACCGGAAAAACGTGTCGGCCTCAAAGAAAAACTGGGTGATTGCCGAACTGGCCCCTGCATCGATCTTGCGTTTCAAATAGTCGATATCGGCGTTTTGATCGGCGGCTTCGGGGTGCTTCTCAGGATAGGCGCCAACGCGGATTTTGAATTTTCCTGTGTCGGCTAGTGCCTCGATCAATTCAATCGAATTGGCAAACCCGTCGGGATGGGCGGTGAATTTATCCTGCCCTTTTGGCGCATCACCGCGCAAGGCAACGATTTCGGACACGCCAGCCGCGGCGTATTTTTCGGCAATTTCCATGGTTTCTGCGCGGGTTGCATTTACGCATGTCAGATGCGCAGCAACTTTCAGACCATAGTTTTTATGGATCAGCGCCACGGCATCATGGGTCAGATCTCGGGTGGTGCCACCAGCGCCATAGGTGACCGACACAAATTCGGGCGAAAGTGGTGATAAGGCCTGCGCGGTATCCCACAGCCGGAAAGACGCATCCAGTGATTGCGGCGGGAAAAATTCAAAACTAATGCGAGGCGTGGCCATATTTCTATCCTTTGTGTTGCCACGCTTGTGCCATATCGGGTATTGTGAAACAAATTCATAATTCTCAAGAACAATATGAGGTTTGTTTGAATATGCACCTTGAGCTACGCCATCTTCGCACCATCAAAGCCATTCACGAGGCTGGCGGTCTGGCCCGTGCCGCCGATGTTTTGCATATCACGCAATCGGCTTTAAGCCATCAAATCAAAGGGTTAGAGGATCAGGCGCAGGTTGAACTTTTCGTGCGTCGCTCTAAACCCTTGAAATTATCGGCGGCCGGAAAACGATTGCTGGATCTGGCGCATCGGGTGTTGCCCGAAGTCGAGGCGACCGAGCTTGAATTTACGGGAATCGAAGCGGGGCATACAGGGCGGCTTCATATCGCGATTGAATGTCATGCGTGTTTTGAATGGCTGTTTCCGGTGCTTGAGGAATTTCGCAAGGCGTGGCCGGATGTTGATGTGGATATCCGTGCGGGCCTGTCGTTTGAGGCATTGTCAGCCTTGCAAAAAGAACAGGTTGATCTGGTGATTTCGTCGGATCCCGAAAATCTGGACGGGGTCGAATTTATGCCTCTGTTTGATTATGAGCCGGTTTTCGTGGCCGCCGCACGTAATCCGCTGGCGCAAAAGGATTATATCGAGGCCAAAGATTTTCGTGACCAGACCCTGATCTCCTATCCGGTTGATCGCAATAAGCTGGATGTTTTCACCGAATTATTAGGCCCTGAAAAAGTGGAACCGGCCAGCGTTCGCCCTGTTGAATTAACCGCGGTGATCCTGCTGTTGGTGGCTTCAAATCGCGGGGTTGCGGTGTTGCCTGATTGGGTGGTGCGCGAGGTCAAGTATAATTCCGATTACGTCACGCGCCCGCTAACCAAAGATGGAATCACCCGCCGTCTTTACGCTGCAATCCGCAGTGATGACGCCGCCAAGCCTTATATGGCGCATTTTATCCGGCTGGGACGCACCGAACCGGTTAAATTGCAGCGCCGATAGGCCCTTGGCAAGGGCACACGGGGGGCGTATATGCAGCCTCTAATGAATAGGAGTCGGCCCGATGGCGATGAGTGCAAATATTAATATTATGATCAAAGCGGCCCGCGCTGCGGGGCGTTCATTGTCAAAAGATTTTCGTGAGGTTGAAAACCTTCAGGTGTCGATGAAAGGGGCAGGGGATTTTGTGTCCAAGGCCGATTTTGCCGCTGAGGAAATCATCAAGGAACAATTGATGGACGCGCGCCCGACCTATGGATGGGTGGGCGAGGAAACCGGCAATATTGACGGCCAGGATCCGACACGCCGCTGGATCGTTGATCCGCTGGATGGCACTACCAATTTTTTGCACGGTATGCCCCATTGGGCGGTGTCGATTGCGTTGGAACACAAAGGTAAAATTGTCTCCGGTGTGGTGTATGATCCAACCAAAGACGAGATGTTCTTTGCCGAAAAAGGCCAAGGCGCGTGGATGAACGAAAGCCGCCTGCGGGTTTCTGGCCGTCGTCGCCTAATTGAATGTGTGTTTGCCACGGGGATTCCCTTTGCAACGCGCGGTGATTTGCCCGCAACCTTGCAGGATCTGGCCCGCTTGATGCCCACCTGTTCGGGGGTGCGCCGTTGGGGCTCTGCTTCGCTTGATCTGGCCTATGTGGCCGCTGGCCGGTATGACGGGTTTTGGGAGCGGGCATTGAAAACGTGGGATATGGCGGGGGGGCTGATCATCGCCCAGGAGGCCGGCGCATTTGTAGAACCCTTGAACCCCGAAGGCGATATTTTGATAGATGGCGAAGTCATCTGCGCTAATGAGCTGATCTTCGAGAAGTTCGCTAAAATCATTCGCAATCAATAATCGTCCGCCTGTTTAGGCGGAAAATCTGGATATGAGGCCTGCAAATGCGGCCTTCATGTCTGCGTGGGCAGGGGGGTTCCCGTCTGCCGATTGCTGGGTGAAATGGCGAAATAGGCCGTCCAAAGCCGCATAGGCGATCCTGATCTCGATGTTGGGATTAAGATATTGCGCGGCCGCGCTGACCAAACCAATCATATTTCCTTCAATCTCGGAGACAGCGGGTTTAAATGACGTGTCGAACATTGATTGATTCTGGATGTCATACCACATGCGATGCGCCTGCCAATTATCGGCAACCGCGTTGGCAAGGCTATCGGCAAACGCCATTGCCATTTCGTTTGCATCATTTGCCCCACGCAATGCGGTTTGAATATCACGCACGAATTCATCTTTGTATTTACGCACACAATAGATAATCAGCTCGGTTTTATCCTCGAAATAATAGTGCAACATTCCCAACGATAAATCCGAATGTTCGGCGATGTCGCGCAACGCGGTATTGGCATAGCCCAACTGGCGCAGCGCCCGAAAGGCGCTATCGGCAATCTGGTCTTTCTTGGCTTGCCGTTTTGCGCCTTTGCGGCTTGCGCTATCGGCTATCTTGGTTGCGGTTTGGCTCATCTTGTTAACGTCCTTAGCCTGACGGCGTTTTGATGCTCTGCTTATCCAGGCAACGCATTCAAAAAGATTCGCGGCAGTTTAAACCAGCCGAGTTTATACTGGAACCGTGTAAGCAACATACCAATTTTATGTTGTTTTTTGTTGGTGATGAACCACGGTGGCTTTGGCGGCAGGTTGCGCGGAAATGGACGCCACGGCGTATGGGGCATCAGAAAGCCAAGGCCAGGCCGCGCGTTTGTGGCGATGCAGCCATAATCATATCGGCGGCTTTTTCGGCGATCATCATCGTCGGGGCGTTGGTGTTGCCGCCAATCAAAAGCGGCATTACAGACGCATCAACCACGCGCAGTCCCTCCAGCCCGCGCACTTTCAGCTCAAGATCAACCACCGCCATATCATCAACACCCATTTTGCAACTGCCAACAGGGTGATAAACCGTATCGGCACGTGAGCGGATATGCCCTTCCCACGTCGCATCATCCATGTTGTTTGTCACGCCAAACAGCTCTTTGTGTTTGAATTTGGCCAGTGCAGGGGCCTCCATGATATCGCGGGTCATGCGCGCGCCTTTAATCAAAGTGGCCAGATCATTGTCATTGGTTAAAAACCGCGGATCAATTCCGGGGGCGGCCAGTGGATCACCACTTTCAAGGAACACTTCACCGCGCGCCTCGGGACGCAACACGCAAACGTGGCAGGAATAACCATAACCCAGATGCAGTTTCCTGGCGTGGTCGTCGACAATGGAAATTATGAAATGCAGCTGGATGTCAGGCCGATCAAGCGTTTGATCGGTTTTCAAAAATCCACCCCCTTCGGCAAAGGGCGAGGCAATCATACCAGTGCCGTTTTTGCGCCATTTCAGGATGTGTTTGGCTAACCCGACAGTGCCCGCCGCCCCGATACCGAAATTATCGGTATCCTTGGATTTATAGGCCAGAACGAAATCGATATGATCTTGCAGGTTTTGGCCAACGCCGGCCAATTCATGTACCATCGAAATGCCGTGGCGCTGGATATCATCGGGGCGGCCAACGCCCGAGAGCTGCAACAGCTGTGGTGAATTGAAAGCGCCGCCACACAACAACACTTCTTTGCCAGCTTTAACCTGCTTGGCATTTTTGCCGTGCATATAGGCGATACCTGTGGCGCGTTTGCCTTCAAACAAGATCTTCGTGGCGTGGGCATGGGTGATGACTGTTAGATTGGGGCGATCAAGATGGGGCAATAAATAACCCGCCGCCGCAGAACACCGCTCGCCGTTCTTTTCGACATTGTGGAACTGCGTGACCTGATACATGCCAACGCCTTCATTATCACCCCCGTTGAAATCAGCGGATTGGCTATGCTGCATTTCCCCTGCGGCGTCTATAAAGGCCTGCGTAATCGGGCGCGGTGATTTTTGATTTGAAACATGCAATGGGCCAGCATCGCCATGCACATCATCCGCACCGCGATCATTGTTTTCAGAGCGTTGAAAATACGGCAGGCATGATTCCCAATCCCAGCCCTCACATCCCAAATCGGCCCAATCATCGTAATCGGAACGGTGTCCGCGCACATAAAGCATGGCGTTAATGGCGCTAGATCCGCCAAGCGCGCGCCCGCGTGGCTGATAGCCTTTGCGCCCATTCAAACCCGGTTGTGGCACAGTGCTATAAGCATAGTTCGCCGTTTTCACATGCCCGGGCAAAATGGTCACTGCGCCAGTCGGCGCGCGGATAAAAATACTGGTGCCACCGCCACCTGCCTCTAGCAAACAAACAGTGGTGTTTGGATCTTTACTTAGGCGTGCTGCTAAAACCGAACCGGCTGAGCCGCCGCCCACAATTACATAATCGTATTTAACTATCTTGCCCCCATTTACGCACATGGATTTGTGATTGCGTTTTTCTTTGGTTGAGGGCGTATGCGATTTTCTTATCCGTCTTAGCCATGAACCATTCTGG
>CAMZKY010000213.1 GCA_947311455.1 uncultured Marinosulfonomonas sp.
ATTTAAGGGACCGCCACAGGCGCTCGATCATCCGGTTATCGATCCAGCGACCTTTGCCATCCATGGATATTTTCACGTCCGCATCTTTCAGTGCCTGCGTCCATTCAAAGCCGGTGAACTGGCTGCCTTGGTCGCTGTTCATGATCTTGGGCTTGCCGTATTTGGCAATGGCCTCCTTCAAGGCTTCGACACAAAAGGCGGCTTCCATGCTGTTGGACAACCGCCAGGACAGAACCTTGCGGCTGTACCAGTCCATGATGGCAACCAGATAGAGGAATCCGCGCTGCATCGGAACTGTCGATTGACCGACCCAATCAAGTTTGGTGCGTCGATATCACGTACATTCCGATGCAGCGCGGGTTTCTCTATCTGGTCGCCATCATGGACTGGTACAGCCGCAAGGTTTTGAGCTGGCGCCTGTCCAACAGCATGGAAGCCGATTTTTGTGTCGAAGCCCTGAAAGAGGCCATTGCCAAATATGGTAAGCCCGAGATCATGAACAGCGATCAGGGCAGCCAATTCACTGGGTTTGAATGGACGCAGGCGCTGAAGGATGCCAACATCATGATATCTATGGACGGCAAAGGTCGCTGGATCGATAACCGGATGATCGAGCGCCTGTGGCGGTCCCTTAAATATGAATGCATTTACCTCAATGCATTTGAAACCGGAACTCTGGCACGTACCGGGATCGGAAAATGGCTGACATATTACAATACAGAGCGCCCACATTCGACCCACGGAATATTGACGCCGAATGAAGTCTATGAAACAAAAACAGAACCAATGAGTTTGGCAGCCTAAATGAAACCATGATCCATCTTAATATGGCTGCTGACTGGTCGAATAAGTAGGACCACCTCTCTCCATTAAACTTGTTTAACAGTTTAAGAGAGCACACAAAACACAAAACCCCTCCAGTTTAGTGGAAAGGGTTCGTCGTTCTCAAATCAGAGGATAGAAAGCCCTATTTCTTACCTTCAGACGTCATTTCTGCCCGCCCAATTGAAACATATTTTTCAAACCCAGCACGCTTGGCATCCTTGGCGCTATAAATGTTGCGCAAGTCTGCCATCAACGGTGTGGCCATCTTGCGTGCAATCTTTTTCAAATCAAGCCCGCGAAATTCATTCCATTCCGTCAGGATCACCACTGCATCTGCATTGTTGACCGCCTTATAGGCGTCGTCCAGCCAATGCACACCCGGCAAAAGTGCTTCTGCCTCACGGTGACCTTGCGGATCAACAACCCGCACTTTCGCCCCGCCACCGACCAGGGCAGGTACAATCGTCAGCGACGGCGCATCCCGCATATCGTCGGTATTTGGCTTAAACGTGACGCCCAGCACCGCAATGGTTTTCCCGTTAACAGATCCGCCACACATATCCATAACCTTGTCGATCAAGCGGCGTTTGATTTCATCGTTCACCTTGATAACGGTTTCAGTGATATTCATCGGCACCGCATGTTCTTGCCCCATACGGGCCAGTGCACTGGTGTCTTTGGGAAAGCATGATCCGCCGTACCCCGGACCGGCATGCAGGAATTTGCTGCCAATCCGGCCATCCATCCCCATACCGAGGGCCACGTGTTTCACATCCGCGCCGGTGCGTTCACACAACGCAGCAATTTCGTTGATAAAGGTGATTTTTGTCGCCAGAAATGCGTTTGCCGCATATTTGATCATCTCGGCGCTTTCCAGATCGGTATAAACCACCGGAAAATCACGCAAAGATAATGGCCGATAGATGTCATCCATTACTTCTTTGGCGCGATCTGACTGCACCCCTACCACCACACGATCAGGGCGCATAAAATCGTCAATAGCCGCCCCTTCACGTAGGAATTCAGGGTTAGATGCCACATCAAAATCCACATCTGGATTGGTTTTCTTAATCACCTGCTTTACCTGACGGTTTGTCCCGAGAGGCACGGTAGATTTGGTAACGACAACGGTGTAACCGGTTAATGACGCGGCCACTTCTTCCGCAGCGGCATAAACAAAGGTAAGATCGGCGTGGCCATCTCCGCGGCGTGTTGGCGTGCCTACGGCAATAAAAACGGCGTCAGCGCCATCAACGGCTTGCTTCAGATCGCCTGTAAACGAAAGACGCCCCGCCTTAACGTTTTTTGCCATCAGCTCGTCTAATCCAGGTTCATAGATCGGGACTTCGCCTCGTTCCAGCATTTCGATTTTGTTAGGATCTTTGTCGACGCAAATCACCTCATGGCCAAAATCTGAAAAACAAACCCCTGATACAAGCCCAACATAGCCTGTTCCAATCATCGCAATACGCATCTTAGCCTCCGAACTGATAAATCACTGGATACCAAATGTCCCAGCCCCCGCGCCCTGTCAATTCCAAACCGCGCTTATGCGCTAAACTGTCAATGTGGCAAAACCATGGAGTTTTGGCAAAAACTTTGAAATTGCAACTTAGAATCGTTCTTACTTGATTGTTTTGGTATGCTTTACTATCTCATACTATAATAGTCAGATTAAAGGTGCCCCTATGGCCTATGAACACATCGTTTTAATACATTTGCTTTGCGCAATTTTCTTTCTGGGCGCAATTGCGACCGAGGTGCTGGTGCTTGCGCCATTGCATCGTCACCTTACCATGGAGGAGTTTCGCAAGATCGAGTTTTTGATGTTCCGTCGTATCCGCCGCACCTATCCAGTGTTTTTATTACCGCTTTATGGATCAGGATTCTGGATGTACTGGGTTCATTTATCTGGAGCCGAAAATATTGGTGATTTTGTTGGCAGTGGATTTGGCCTAATGCTAACCATCAAACTTGGTCTTGCGATGGGGCTATTCACCATTTTTGCAACGGCCCCATATCTATTTATGCCCAAAGTCGCTGCTGGAATGGGGTTCATGCAGAACTTAAAGCATTTTTTCATTGTAACCGGAGATGACAGAGATTTCCGCATTGATCGATTTGATGGTGTCCATTATCTGGCATTCGGGCTGGGTATTGTCATCGTAATTATCGCCAAAACTATGTATTTCGTCTAAGCCGTTTGAAGCCAGTTCAGAATATACCCAATATCCGGGAAAATCATGTCGGCGTGGGCTTCCAACTCTTGCTCGGACGCAACCCCGGTTAAAACACCGATTGTCATCATTCCGGCATTGCGCCCCGCAACCAAATCATGCGCACTATCCCCGACCATGGCAATCTGGGCAGGTTCAACATCGATAGCGCCCGAAAACGCCATCAGCATGCCTATCTCGGGCTTTCCTCCATAACCGCTGTCAGAGCCGGCCACAAAATCGAAAAACTCCAGCACTTGTGCCTTTTCCAGATGCGCTTTGGCTGGCGCTTCACCATCATTTGTTGCAATCCCCAAATGCAAGTCCATCATTTGCAAATGTTGGAAAAACGGTCGCAACTCTATCGCCGGATACTGCGGGACCAGCGCCGCCGCCGCATTCAATCGATCCGTCAGGGTGCTAACGTTTTCCCCGTCAAAAAACGGCAACAACGCTGCAGCAATATCGGGTGGCGTATCAAAAATAACCATCGAATCCGGTGCAAATTTTTCCGCCGCGTAATCATACCCCACCGCAGCGCCCATCAAGGCAGCCTTGGTTTCGTCTCGTTCGCAGTTTTCATCGATAAACTCTTTAGTCCAAACGCTCCAAGTGGCGTGAAAATCAAAAAGAGTGCCGTCTTTGTCAAATAACAGGGCTTTGATATCGGGTGCCAAATTTTTTCTCCACGCATGGTTTTCTAACGGCTAGAGTTTTACACTGCATCGCGCAACAATAATTGACACGGCCACCTTAATCCATGACACTGTCCGAATGACAATAGACACAACTTATCGCCTGCATGAATCTCTTGGGTTTCAGCTTACCATCACCTCTCGGTTTCAGGAGCACCATTTAGAAGAACAGCTCAAAACGCTGGGCCTAACGCGCATCACATGGTGCATCTTGTTAGCGGTTGAAAATGAAAAAATGGAAAACCCCTCGGATATCGCCAATTTTGTCGGGATTGACCGCACCGCGGCCTCCCGTGCATTACGGCAAATGGAAAATGACGGCATGATCCGGCGTATTGGCGGAAATTCTGACAAACGCAAAACCACGGTTTGTCTAACAACGCTAGGGCAAATTCTGGTCACAAAAGCCACGCCAATGGCGCAAACAACTGCCAGCAATTACAAGAAAAAGCTTTCCGAGGGAGAATTTGCCACCCTTCGAGCGCTTTTAGCCAAGCTATTGGAGGGGGAAGACACCGCCTTGAAAAGCCTCTGATGAACAAACTATTTTCCTATCGCAACCGCCCTGTCCATTTAGGCTCTTTTCCGTTGGAAAAACTGGCACGCGCCGACAGCGCACAAAAGCTTGATACTTTGCCCGACATGAACGGCCTATCCTTTAACCGCGTTGATGATCCAACCTCGATCATCAACGCGATGCAGGAATATCAGGCAATGCTGGATGCCACCCGCGAAGGGCTAGCAAAACCCGAAGTGGCCGTGATACCGGATGATCCGAAGGAACGCGCCAACCATTTGAAAGCCTTCGGGTATTTCTGTGATACATCCATGGTGGGGATCTGTGAAATCCCTAAATCTGCTTGGTTGGACACACCGATACATAACCAGGACGTCACGCGTTTGGCGGGTAAAATCGAAACTATGCAGGTTAAAACGCTGGCCGCTGGAATTGATGTGATTATGGCCGGATTAAAAGACGCAATGCGCGCGCACCCCGCCGATTGCCGCCACCACACCCATGCCATTGCCTTTCTATATGACATGCCGCGCCTGCCCCGTGATGGCGAAACAGGCACCGACTGGATCAAGGATTGCGAACAGCACCGCGCCTGTTTGCGCAGCGCCGAAACCGCCGTGACGTTGGCCAGTTACATCCGCCTTTTAGGCTATGAAGCACGCGCCCACACCATGGCCGCCAGCGACATCCACCTCGATAAAATCGCCGTGCAATCCGGCCTTGCCACTGTTGAAAACGGCGAGGCGACAAATCCGTTTGTTGGCACAGATTTCGGCCTTGCCGTGGTCACCACCACCCTTGAAATTTCCCCCGACAAACCGCTTGCCACCAATCAAACCGCACCGTTTTCTTATAAAACCGGCACCGGCACCCATGCCAAAACCGCGCGCAATCGAGATCCCTTCAAGGCGCGCAATTTCAAAGATGGCCCACATCCGTTTGAAACTCTGAAGCGGCGCGATGATCCGACCACTTATATCGATGCCCCCAACGTGCCGCGCACCCCGAAACGGGCCAATATGTTTGCCCGCGCCCTGTTTGGTGATCTTGGCCGTGCCACGCAGATCGCCGCGACCAACGGTAATTACGTGCGCAAATCAGCGGCCTCCTATGCGTTTCGCCCATCCCTTGGCGCGTTTATCCTGCTTCAAGACGGCGATGCCGCGCTCGATGTGCATCCGACGGCCCGCGATCCCAAAACCAACGCCGACAATATCAAAGCTGCGCTTTATTATCTGGGGGCCGATGCGGTAGGCCTATCGGACTGTCCGGATTATGCCTATTACAGCCACGATTCCGCCGGACAAGAAATCATCCCCTACCACAAACATGCCATTTCAATGATCATCGATCAAGGCCATGAAACCATGGAGGGGGCCTCGGGCGATGACTGGATCGCCTGCGCCCAATCCATGCGCGCCTATTTACGCTTTTCACTGTTGGGAGGCGTGGTGGCCGAACATATCCGGCGCCTTGGATATTCGGCCCGCGTGCATTCAGTGGTTGACGAAGAAGTGCTGCAACCGCCGCTGTTGTTGCTGGCGGGCCTTGGTGAATTATCCCGCATTGGCGAAGTTATCCTGAACCCGTTCCTAGGCCCGCGCCTGAAATCCGGCGTTGTTACCACCAATATGCCGATGGTGCACGACAAACCCATTGATTTCGGCCTGCAAACTTTTTGCGAAAGTTGCAACAAATGCGCCCGCGAATGCCCCTCGGGCGCCATCACTGCCGGGCCAAAGGCGATGTTCAACGGCTATGAAATCTGGAAATCGGACAGCCAGAAATGCACCACCTACCGCGTTGGCCAGAAAAACGGCGCCATGTGCGGGCGTTGCATGAAAACCTGCCCATGGAATTTGGAAGGCCTATTCAAAGAGGCTCTATTTCGCGCCATCGCTATGCGCGCCCCTAAATCCGCACGCTGGCTGGCCAAACTGGATGACGCCCTTGGCAATGGCGGCATCAATCCGGTGAAAAAATGGTGGTGGGATCTGGAAATGGAAAATGACGGGCCATTCAAACCCACGCAGCACCCTGTAAACGCGCGCGAATTGCAAACTCAAATCAATCTGAAACCCGAGGATCAAACTCTTGCGGTTTATCCCGCCCCGCTTGCCCCGCCGCCGTTCAACTGGCCCTTTCCCATGGATCGAGAGGCGGCGATCAAGGCGCATCGGGATATGATCAGCGTCAAGGAATACAAACGCCGCCGCGCCCAAGGCCTGCCGCCCGAACATATCTACAGCACCGATATTGGTGATGCGCCGGTGATACAGGTGGTTGTTGATCAGGTGATTGACCTTACCAATGACACCAAGAAGTACGTCTTTGCCATACCCGACGGCACCCCCCTGCCCGCCTTTACCGCCGGTGCGCATATCGATGTTGTGGTGGCCCCCGAATTTTTCCGGCAATATTC
>CAMZKY010000214.1 GCA_947311455.1 uncultured Marinosulfonomonas sp.
GCTAAGCCCAACACCATCGCGGGATGGAGCAGCCCGGTAGCTCGTCAGGCTCATAACCTGAAGGTCGTAGGTTCAAATCCTACTCCCGCAACCAATAATCTATTTACATATCAATAACTTACGCCTCGCAGTTGCGAGGCTTCGCACGCTCGGAAAATGAGTTATAACCGAAAGTTGGTGACGGCCGGGATGGGCGGCATATCATGGCGTTGTTAGGACGCCGTAATTCTCGTTGAGAAAGGGGTATGCCACATGGCCAAGAATACAGTAATCGACTTCACAAAACCAAGCGATTTTTCACTTGATCCGTTAACAAGAGCTTCCTTTCAAATGGCTCGATTTTCGGGGGGCAGGTCAAGCAGATCAATAGCATAAAAATCAGGGCTTTGTTCTGAGATTCCTTAAGAACATCCCCCCCAACCCTCCCCCGCAGGCGCGGGAGGGCTTTGGCGGATAGAAGGGTTGGTGGTGGTTGCGGGGGGGCTTTTTCTATTTGCTGGAATTCCTATATTACACGCGGTATGCTCTGGTAATGGCAACAAAATCAGGCACAGTTTCATATGCACCTGGATGTGCGTGATCTTCGCAATTTTTATTATCGTTCGGCGCTAGGACGTGCGGCGCAGCGGGCGGTGCGGGATCAGGTTGTGCATTTGTGGCCCGAGGCCAAGAAACAATCGGTGGTGGGGGTTGGCTTTGCGGTGCCGTTGCTGCGCCCTTATCTGCCCGAGGCCCGCCGTGTGATTGGGTTGATGCCCGGCCCGCAAGGGGTGATGCCGTGGCCCGCGGGGCAAAAGAACAGGTCGGTGTTGTGTGAGGAAACGCAATGGCCCCTGCAAACCGGCATGGCGGACAAGCTGATTGTGATGCACGGGCTGGAAACCACGGATAACGTTGATGATTTTTTGCAGGAATGTTACCGTGTTCTTGGCCCCGGGGGGCGGGCGATGTTTATTGTACCGAACCGAACAGGGATGTGGGCGCGCAGTGATACAACCCCGTTTGGCTATGGTCGCCCTTATAGTGCGGGCCAGTTGGAGGCGCTGTTGCGCAGCCATGGATTAACGCCGGAACGCCATTCGGGGGCCTTGTATTTTCCGCCCTCGCATAAACGGTTCTGGCTGCGCACCGGCAATATGTGGGAGCAAACAGGCCGCAAGATTTCCAAGGTTTTATCGGGCGGGGTGCTGATGCTTGAGGTCAGCAAACAGATCCCCGCGCCGCGCCGTCCGGGATTAACCGAGGCGGTGCGCCGTCCGTTGAAAATCCTAGAGGGGGTCAGAGCGCCGGAGGCCACGCCAGTTTAATCGGGCGAAAACCGCTTTGTGTATTTGATGGCATGATTTGTAGAATACCGTAGGGCGGGATTCAGCCCGCCAATTGCGCGCAGGGTGATAAAAGGATGTCATTGGGATGAATATAAAATTTCGCTTGGTAGGAAGGGGGCTGGCTTTCAGGCCTGCGCTGATATTTATTCTGATGGTCGTATCCACAAATTCTTTATGGGCTGCGCAAGCCGTTAAAGACGAGTGCCCGTTGGTGTGGGCTAAATATATCAATGTGGCAAAAGATGTCATTGCAGATAGGGATTCAGGTAACCGTCATTGGGTGTTGTTCGCGGATGAGACAGGCACGATATATAATTGCCTTGGTGAAGGTGTTTCTGATCATGACATAGAGGTGGTGCAGATTTTCGAGAAAGATCTTGCGCGTGTGAAGGCTATTATTGACGCAGAAGAACGCGAGAAAGGCGATGATCGGGGTAGGGCAAGCGCGTGCGGGTTTGGCACATATCAATTTACCCGTGATCCTGTATTTATCGTGTCGCTAACACGAACAGAAGAAGCACTGAGTGCCGGATTTTGTGGTCAAAGGTTTATGCAAGATTTTGCTGATGCGTTATCCGGATTGTAGAAGTAACCGTCAGAGGGTCAAGCGATTGTGTATTAATAGGGATGGCGAATGGTGGTGAGGTGGAACCCCACCCTACGGGGCGGTTTGCGTGAATATGGTTTGGTTTTTGTAGGGTGGGGTTCCACCCCACCGGTATCGTGAATGTGTTGTGTTTGCGAAATTAACGGGGTGCCAATGCGGCAAATCACCGGAATTTTACCAAAGATTCGGTGAAATCCCCCTTGAAAATTGGCATCGCGCCCATATTTCTTAGCCTCATTATGTCGCAGATTGGCTAAACCCCTGTTTTTATGGGGCTTTGGGTGCAGTCTTTCTTGAACTCACAGGTTGCGACAATAAATCACCTCTGTTAGACCACATTTTGAAATTCGGTGCATGTTTCATGTGCCTTGGCGTCCCTTATGTGAACTGTGTGTGATTATAAGGGGTTTTTGATATGGGAAGGATGGACGTGTCTGAATCAGTTTCGATCTCATCTGGCATTGCCGCTCGTTACGCAACTGCCGTTTTTGATCTGGCCAAAGAAGGTAAAAAGCTGAAAGCGCTGGAAGGGGATATTGATGCCCTTGCTGTGGCGCTGGATGAAAGTGCTGATCTGTCTGATCTTATCGGCTCGCCTTTATATTCTCGTGAGCAACAGGGCGCAGCCATTGCTGCCATTGCTGACAAAATGAAACTCTCGCCAACTGTGAAAAGCACGCTTGGCTTGATGGCGGCAAATCGTCGTCTGTTTGTGTTGCCTCAATTATTGGCAGCGCTCCGTGATATGATCGCGGATGAAAAAGGCGAAGTGACTGCCGAGGTAACGTCTGCAAAGGCGCTTACAAAAGCACAATCCGACAAGCTTGCCAAATCGCTAAAAGCCAGCGTCGGCAAGACTGTCAAAATCAACGCATCCGTCGATGAAAGCTTGATCGGCGGATTAATCGTAAAAGTAGGCTCGAAGATGATCGATAGCTCGATCAAATCCAAGCTTGCTAACCTCCAGAACGCAATGAAAGAGGTCGGATAATGGGCATCCAAGCAGCCGAAATTTCTGCGATCCTTAAGGACCAGATCAAGAACTTTGGCCAAGAGGCCGATGTGGCCGAAGTTGGCCGAGTGCTATCCGTCGGTGACGGTATCGCACGTGTATACGGGTTGGATAATGTCCAGGCCGGTGAAATGGTTGAATTCCCCGGTGGTATCCGTGGAATGGCGCTGAACCTTGAGACTGACAATGTTGGTGTTGTTATCTTTGGTTCTGACCGTGACATCAAAGAAGGTGACACCGTTAAGCGGACAAAATCTATCGTGGACGTTCCCGTTGGGGACGAGTTGTTGGGGCGTGTTGTTGACGGCCTTGGCAATCCGATTGATGGCAAAGGTCCAATCAAAACCAAGAAACGCGCCGTGGCTGATGCCAAGGCGCCGGGTATTATCCCGCGGAAATCAGTTCACGAGCCTATGGCGACGGGTCTGAAATCTGTGGATGCGATGATCCCGATTGGCCGTGGTCAGCGCGAATTGATCATTGGTGACCGTCAAACCGGTAAAACTGCTGTGGCGCTGGATACGATCCTGAACCAGAAATCATACAATGATGCCGCTGAAAACGAGTATGACAAACTATACTGTATCTATGTTGCGATCGGGCAAAAACGCTCAACCGTGGCGCAGTTGGTTAAAAAGCTCGAAGAAACCGGTGCGATTGAATATACAACCATCGTTGCGGCAACGGCGTCTGATCCTGCTCCTATGCAGTTTTTGGCCCCTTATGCGGCAACAGCGATGGCTGAATTCTATCGCGACAATGGCCGTCACGCCCTGATCGTTTATGATGATCTGTCCAAGCAAGCGGTTTCTTATCGTCAAATGTCACTTCTGCTTCGCCGTCCACCAGGACGTGAAGCTTACCCTGGTGACGTTTTCTATCTGCACTCAAGGTTGCTTGAGCGTTCATCGAAATTGAGCGAAGATTATGGTTCCGGTTCCTTGACGGCGCTGCCGATCATTGAAACCCAAGGCGGCGACGTTTCGGCGTTTATTCCGACAAACGTGATTTCGATCACCGATGGTCAGATATTCCTTGAAACTGAATTGTTCTATCAGGGTATCCGTCCTGCTGTGAATACAGGTCTGTCCGTTTCTCGTGTTGGTTCGTCGGCACAAACAAACGCGATGAAATCTGTTGCGGGTCCGGTTAAACTGGAACTTGCGCAGTATCGTGAGATGGCGGCCTTCGCGCAGTTTGGTTCTGACTTGGATGCGGCGACGCAAGCCATGCTTAACCGTGGTGCTCGTTTGACCGAGCTGATGAAACAGCCACAGTATTCACCTTTGACCAACGCGGAAATCGTTTGCATGATTTACGCAGGTACAAAAGGGTATTTGGATAAAATCGAAGTTAAAGAAGTTGGACGTTTCGAAGCAGGCCTTTTGGCACATCTGCGTCAGAAACATGCCGACGTCTTGGCGGAAATCACCGACAAAGACCCGAAAATCAAAGGCGATATCGAAGATAAAATCAAAGCAGCGCTTGATGCGTTCGCGGCGGATTTCGCTTAAACTGTGGCTAAGGGATAAGGATTGGTAAATGCCAAATCTTAAGGACCTAAAAAACCGGATCGAAAGCGTAAAGAACACGCGTAAGATCACCAAAGCCATGCAAATGGTTGCCGCGGCGAAGCTTCGCCGCGCGCAAGAGGCCGCCGAAGAAGGCCGGCCCTATGCAGAACGGATGAATGCCGTTCTGGGTGGGTTGGCTGCTTCGGTTGGTGGCTCGGAATCTGCGCCTAAACTGCTGTCTGGCAGTGGGTCGGACAACGTGCATCTCTTGGTGGTTATGACCGGTGAACGCGGACTTTGCGGCGGGTTTAACTCGTCCATCGTGCGTATGGCGCGTGCCAAAGCTCAAGAGCTGATGGCTGCGGGCAAAACCGTAAAAATGATTACCGTTGGTAAAAAAGGCCGTGATCAGCTGAAACGTGAATATGGCGGTATCACTATCAACCATGTTGACCTTTCAGGGGTGAAGCGCGTTGGTTATGCCAATGCCCATGAAATCGCCAGCGATATTCTGGGCCGGTTCGACACGGGTGAGTTTGATGTCGCAACGATTTTTTACAACACCTTTGTAAATGTCGCGGTACAGGAGCCCACAGCGCAGCAGATCATTCCAGCCTCGTTTGACGCCTCGCCAGAGGCCGACAACAGCACTGTGTTTGATTATGAACCCGGCGAAGATGAAATCCTTAAGGATTTGTTGCCACGTGGTGTTGCCACCCAGATTTTTGCAGCATTGCTGGAAAATGGCGCATCCGAGCAAGGCGCGCGTATGTCTGCAATGGATAACGCAACACGCAATGCTGGCGACATGATTGATGCCTTGACGATTGAATACAACCGTTCACGTCAGGCGATCATCACCAACGAGCTAATCGAAATTATTTCGGGTGCGGAAGCACTCTAGAAACGCGGAGAAACGAAATGGCGAAAGCAAAAGCAACCGGCAAAGTCACTCAGGTGATCGGCGCTGTGGTTGACGTTCAGTTTGAAGGCGATCTGCCGAACATTCTAAATGCGGTCAACACAACAAACAACGGCAAGAAACTGGTGATGGAAGTTGCACAGCATCTTGGCGAAAACACTGTACGCTGTATTGCGATGGACGGGACCGAAGGTCTGGTGCGTGGCGAAGCCGTGACAGATATGGGCGAACCAATTTCCATGCCTGTTGGCCCGGGCACATTGGGCCGCATCATGAACGTGATTGGCGAACCTGTTGACGAAAAAGGCCCGATCAAATCCACACAAACCCGTGCGATCCATCAGGATGCGCCTGATTTTGCCGATCAGTCCACCGAGGCTGAAATTCTGGTAACAGGCATCAAAGTGATCGACCTTTTGGCCCCTTACACCAAAGGTGGTAAAATTGGTCTGTTCGGCGGTGCCGGTGTGGGTAAAACAGTTTTGATCATGGAATTGATCAACAACATCGCCAAAGTGCACTCTGGTGTGTCTGTGTTCGCCGGTGTTGGTGAACGGACTCGTGAAGGTAACGACCTGTATCACGAGATGATCGAAGGCGAAGTTATCGTGCCTGACGATCTGGAAAAATCCAAAATTGCGCTGGTTTACGGCCAAATGAACGAACCTCCCGGTGCGCGTATGCGTGTTGCCCTGTCTGGCCTGACATTGGCCGAGCAGTTCCGCGACGAAACCGGTGCAGACGTTCTGTTCTTTGTGGACAACATCTTCCGCTTTACCCAAGCTGGTTCCGAGGTGTCCGCGCTGTTGGGTCGTATCCCGTCTGCTGTGGGCTATCAGCCAACATTGGCCACCGACATGGGTGCCATGCAGGAACGGATTACATCAACAAAATCCGGCTCGATTACATCTGTGCAAGCGATTTATGTGCCTGCGGATGACCTTACCGATCCAGCGCCTGCCACATCGTTTGCCCACCTTGATGCGACAACGGTTCTTGACCGTGCGATTTCCGAGCTAGGGATTTACCCCGCTGTGGACCCGCTGGGTTCTACATCGCGTTTGCTTGATCCGGCTTTGGTTGGTGAAGAGCATTATACAGTTGCAACCGACGTGCAGCAAATTTTGCAGCGCTATAAATCTTTGCAAGACATCATCGCCATCCTTGGTATGGACGAGCTGTCAGAAGAAGATAAACTGGCTGTGGCCCGCGCCCGTAAAATTCAGCGTTTCCTTTCCCAACCATTCGATGTTGCGAAAGTGTTCACCGGCTCTGACGGTAAACAGGTTCCGCTGGAAGATACAATCGCGTCATTCAAAGCTGTTGTGGCTGGCGAATACGATCACCTTCCCGAAGGTGCCTTCTATATGGTTGGCGGCATCGACGAAGTGGTTGCTAAAGCCGAGAAAATGGCCGCAGACGCAGCATAAAGGGGGCCAATATGGCTGATACTATGCAATTTGATCTGGTTTCACCTGAGCGCAGCCTCGCCTCTGCTCAGGTGTCCGAAGTGCACATTCCAGGGGCCGAAGGCGACATGACAGTGTTGGCCGACCATGCGCCGCTGATTACAACATTGCGCCCCGGCGTTCTAAAGATTGTAAGCCCTGAGGGAACCGATGAGTATTTGGTAACAGGCGGATTTGCCCAAATCAGTTCCGAAGGAACCTCTGTTTTGGCCGAGCGTGCTTTGCCAAAATCAGAAGTGACCAAGGATATCCTTGATGTACTGGCAAAAGATGCAGATGACGCGCTAGAAAAAGCCACACCCGAAAGCATTGATGCCTTGGGCAAGCAAGTATCTGACGTTGCCGCACTTGTTGCTGAAATGGGTCTTACAGCCTAAATTCTGAATATATTTAAAAAAAGGCCCTGCAATTTATTGCGGGGCCTTGTTGTTTCCGCTACGTCAAATTACTGACAAAATTCACCCTTAAGGTGTGTGAGCGTATTTGTGCCTTTGGGTATGTAGAGGACATAATGAAAAAGATTAAAAGTAATAATTTGGGAATTGATAGTGGCTCGCCCGTGTTGTTTTCTGATTTTCAGGATAACGGCGATATGTGGTCAGGGACTGGCCCGCGCGAGCATCGGCAGTGGGTGAGTTTTAGTGAAAGTTATGCGTCCATCCCCGTTGTGCAAATCGGATTGTCGATGTGGGATATGGACAGCAACACCAATCCACGCATGGATATTTTAGTAGAGAATGTTTCTCTACAGGGTTTTGATGTTGTATTTAAAACATGGGCGGACACAAGGATCGCACGGGTGCGCGCCGACTGGATTTCATTCGGCGAATTAAAAGACGATGACGAATGGGAACTGTACTAGGGTTTAGGCCCTAGCAGTTCGGCTTTTGGCCCCAATTGCTGCCTTTATACAAAGGTTTCAATGTGTTGTGATCAAATAGGGAGGACACAGACGTGCCTTTCCATGTGTTCAGAATGGCTTGCGAAAACATTGGAGCAATCGGAACTGCACGGATTTTACAACAGGCCATTGCTTCGGGCGTTAATTGAATTGAATCCGTAAC
>CAMZKY010000215.1 GCA_947311455.1 uncultured Marinosulfonomonas sp.
ATTTCCGAATTGGAACAGCGCAAGATTGAATCGCTGGACGCTTTGAAAGACGCCAGCGCCGCACCGGATGAATTGGCCGCGAAACGTGATGAATTGGCCGATGCGATTGGCGTAGCAGAAAGCCGCCGCAACAAAGCCGGCGATAATCTGGCCGAAGCCGAAACCATGCTGCGCGACACGGTTCTGGCGGAACGTGAAGCAGAGCGTTTGGCCGGCGAGGCCCGCGAAACCCGCGCTCGGGCCGAGGCGCGCACAGATGCGGCCAAAGAAACCGTAGCGATTGCTGCCGAACGGATCATGGAAGATCAGGAAACCACACCACAAGAATTGCTAAACGCGCTGGATGTGAACCCCGAAGATATGCCCGCCTCTGACGTGATCGAAGCGGATGTAAACCGTTTGAAACGCCAACGTGATGCGCTGGGTGCGGTAAACTTGCGTGCCGAAGAAGACGCCAAAGAGGTACAGGAAGAACACGACACCTTGCTGAACGAACGCAATGATCTGGAAGAAGCCACAAAGAAACTGCGCACCGGCATCCTTAGCCTAAATCGCGAAGGCCGCGAACGGCTGCTGACGGCGTTTGAAACGGTGAACTCCAATTTTGGCGTTTTGTTCAAACATCTATTTGGCGGCGGCGAGGCCAAGCTGGTTTTGGTGGAAAGCGACGATCCGCTTGAGGCGGGTCTGGAAATTATGTGTCAGCCGCCGGGCAAAAAGCTATCAACGCTATCGCTGCTATCCGGTGGTGAACAAACCCTGACGGCGCTGGCGCTGATCTTTGCGGTTTTCCTTGCCAATCCCGCCCCGATTTGTGTGCTGGACGAAGTTGATGCGCCTTTGGACGACGCCAATGTTACGCGTTTTTGTGATTTGATGGATGAAATGACCCACCGCACCGATACGCGGTTTCTGGTGATTACCCACCATGCGGTAACAATGTCGCGCATGGATCGTTTGTTTGGCGTTACTATGGGTGAAATGGGTGTAAGCCAACTGGTAAGTGTTGACCTGAAAAAAGCCGAGGCAATGGTGGCGTAAGGCATACCACAGTTGACCTTTATTCGTATTTTTGTTTTTATCTTTGAAGTTAATTTACAATGAAAGAGACTAATATGAAATTTTCAAAAATAATGGTATTCGGGGCCGCTGCTACGATTTCCCTTGCTTCTGCAGCCCAAGCACAAGTTACGGCCACCGATGAAAATACGATTTTGCAAGCGATGCAGGATTTCGGCCTTGTTGCCACTATGGGAACAGATAATTCCGGTGATCCTAAGATTTCCAGCCGTGTTTCCAGCACTAAATTTAAAGTGTATTTTTATGGTTGCACGGATAATACGCAATGCACGTCCATCCAGTTTGGCGCGGGGTATGATCTAAAGTCGGGGATCAGCGCCCTAAAAGTAAACGAATGGAATACCAAAAAACGCTTTGCCAAGGCGTATATTGATGATGAAGGCGATCCGTTTCTGGAAATGGATATAAATACCGATTTTGACGGGATTGGAATCAAAAACTTTGAGGATTCGATGGATCTTTGGCGTTCGCTGGTTGAAGATTTCGAAGATTTTATCGACTGGTAAACGCAGGCCAATCCAGTTCAAAGCCCCGCGATTTATTTCGCGGGGCTTTTTTTATTTAAAGCTTTTTCAACAAGGCGCTGGTTGGCCACGCATCTGCCGGAAGGCCCAAACGGATTTGTTCCTTTTGGATTGCAGTACGGGTTTTTGCGCCTAAAATTCCGTCGATCTTTCCAACGTCATAGCCGCGTGCGGCCAGTTTTTTCTGCAGTGATTTCATTTGTGATCCGGACAATGCAGGCGTGGGTTTGCCCGCGTTATAAACCGGTGCGCCCTCTAACCGCGTGGCGAAATAGGCGGCGGTTGTGACGTAGGTAAAGCTTTGGTTCCATTCAAAATATACACGGAAATTCGGGTATGCCAAAAAGGCTGGCCCTTTGCGCCCCATTGGCAAGATGATTGAAGCATTTAACCCTTTCGCAAGGGAGCCTGAACGTGCTTTCACACCCAGTTTGGCCCAGCTCGCGGTGGACAATTGCGTGTTCAATCCGGTTTTTGACCAGTCCAGATTTTTAGGCACCACAACTTCTTGAAGCCACGGTTGGTTAGGCGCCCATCCAAGGCTGGATAACATGTGGGCCCCTGTCATCAACGCATCAGGTGCCGAGGTTTTCAGGCGCACATGGCCGTCACCGTCGCCGTCAACACCGCTGGCCAGAATATCGGCGGGCAGCATTTGCACCATGCCGATTTCACCGGCCCACGCGCCTTTGGTTTTGGTTGGGGAAAAATCTCCTTGTTCAAACAGGGATAGCGCGGCAAAAACTTGCGGGCGGAACAATTCGGGGCGGCGGCAATCATGGGCCAAAGTAACCAAAGAATTCAGCGTGTTGAAATTGCCCTGCACCGCGCCATAATCCGTTTCAAACGCCCAGAATGCCAATAGCACACCGCGATTGATTCCGTATTGCGATTGGATTCGGTTAAATACATTGGCATAACGTTTGGCATTTTTGCGCCCGCTATTGATGCGGCCCTGGCTAATTAAAGCCCGCGAAAAGCTGATGAAATCTTTTTGAAACACCCCTTGGGCGCGATCCGCCCGAATGGTTTTCGGGTCTTGACGCACCGAAGCGAAAAACTGGTTAACAGTGGCTTTGGAATGGCCTTTGGCGATGGCCTCTTTTTTCAGGCCGGATACGAATGAATTGAACCCGCCGCCGCAGGATTTAGCATAGGCCGACGGGGCCGTAATGGCGATGGAAATGGCCGTAATAACCGGAAGAAGCTTAGCGCGCATAATGTCCTCAAAAGTATGAAATAGGTCTATTGTAGAGTGGTTTATAATTTTCAGAAGCTTAGGGCAAGGATCGTGGTAATGAAAACAAGAGCGCCCCATACGCGCCACAAAATATGGGTGGCGGCGATGATGTCATCGGCATTTAAATCCTTGCGACCTTCACCATACACATAAGGGAATTCACGCATAATGCCGTCATAGCTGCGCGGGCCTGACAGGGCGATATTCAAGGTTTTTGCCATTGCGGCCTCGGGCCATCCGGCATTGGGGGAGCGGTGCAAAGGTGCATCGCGCAGGATGATTTTCCCCGCGCCAAACGCGCCACTTGTCAGGGCCATTAACAGGGCGGTCAGGCGGGCAGGAATCCAGTTTAGCACATCATCAAAACGTGCCGCCGCCCAGCCGAAATCACCGTATTTATCGTTTAGATATCCAATCATGGAATCGGCAGTGTTGGTGAATTTGTAAATCAACAATCCGGGCAGTCCAAGCAGCAGAAACCAGAACACAGGCGCGACAATGCCATCTGACAGATTTTCGGCGGCACTTTCAATCGCACTCCGGGCAACTGCGCTCTCATTCATTGATCCGGTATCGCGCCCGACAATTTTTGCCACGCTTTTGCGCCCTTGCGGCAGGGATTGGTGCAACGCGTTTGCAACATCTTTTACATGCTCAACGAGGCTTTTCTGCGCTACGAAAATTGCCAGAACAAGGGTTTGAACGATGCCGTAATCCGGCAGTTTTGCCAGCAGAATGCCAATCACTGCGCCAAGGCTGCAAAGAATCAGTAGCACTAAAATACCCTTTTGTTTCTTGTGCTGACCTGTGTTTGAAATCCGATCAAACCAGCCAATCAGATTGCCCATCATCACGGCCGGATGGCTGACTTTTGACCAAAGCCATTTTGGCTCGCCCAACACAGCGTCCAGCAAAAGCGCAATCAAAAGGATCAGCGGTGTGCTCATTTTGAAACGGGTAGGGGGGGGTGGCGGCTTACGAAATGGCCCTTGATTTCTTGAGGCCAAGACCGATACGGAACCTGGCCAGCAGTGCTTTCCTGATGCAGTTTTGCGTAGTCGATGATGGCCTGCGCGGCGGCGGGCGTGGCGTCAAAATTTCCCAAGGAATAGCACAGCTTACCTTCAGCCTGAATCGTCACATTGCAGGCCCGATCACAGCCCATCAGGCAAGAATGGCGGCGGGTTTGCACGCTGCCGTCATTGGCCGCTTCGATCAAATCGGCCAGCTTTTCGCCGTCGATCTGCGCGCCGGTTGCTGCATCCCAATCTTCATGTTTGCAAGTGTCGCAAATGGTGATCCAAGTTGTCATAACATTCTCCGCTTCCAAGTTGCTTCTAGAGGGAATTCATTTCGGGGCGCAAGCTGAATTTCATGTCGCAATACTGGGATGGGGCGGCGTGATTGTGATTGCGAAGTATCCCGCCACGCCCTATACTGTTTCCAAGACGAAGCCCCTAGGGCCAGAACGGTTGGCTGTGGATGATTGACCCAAACAGGGGATCAAAAACAGCATCGTCGGGAGCATATGTTCCTGCCTTGAGACCTATTTTTGGGGCGGTAGAAAGGATATGCGATGAAGTTTTCTGTTATTTCTCTATTTGCACTTTTGGCAAGTCCTGCCATGGCGCACCCAACCCATTTGATTGATCTGGCGGGCCATAACCACTGGGCGGCTTTGGCGGGCTTAAGCGCGGTTGCCTTGGCGGCCTTGTTGGCCAAGCGCAAACCGAAATCCGAGGCGCAAGAGGCCGAAGAAGACGACGTTGAAGAAGAAATCGACGCCGAGCCGCAGGAGGCCTGAGATGTCAAGAATTGGTGTGATGATTTGCGGCCACGGTTCGCGTTCGCAAGATGCGGTTGATGAATTCGCAGTGTTGGCCGAAAAGCTGCCGGCATTGCTGCCTGATGATTGGATGGTTGATTACGGCTATCTGGAATTTGCCAATCCGGTGATTCGCGATGGCCTTGATCGGCTGCGAAATGGCGGCTGCGACAAAATTCTGGCCGTGCCCGGGATGCTGTTTGCCGCGATGCACTCCAAAAATGATATTCCAACGGTGCTAAACACCTATGCCAAAAAACACGGCGTTGATATCAGCTATGGCCGCGAATTGGGCGTGGATGCCAAAATGATCGCCGCCGCCGGTGCGCGGGTGCAACAAGCCGTGGATGCGGCCAATGCCGAACATGGGGAATTGCCCCTATCGGAAACCTGTCTGGTGGTGATCGGGCGCGGCGCGTCGGATCCCGATGCCAATGCAAATGTTGCCAAAATTGGCCGGATGCTGTGGGAAGGTATGGGGTTTGGCTGGTGCGAAGTTGGCTATTCCGGTGTGACATTTCCATTGGTGGAGCCATGTTTGGAACATACCGCCAAGCTGGAATATAAACGCATTATCGTGTTTCCGTATTTTCTGTTTGCCGGCATTCTGATTGACCGGATTTACGGCTTTACCGATCAAGTCGCCGCTGCGTATCCTGATTTGCAGTTTGTCAAAGCCGGATATTTGAATGACCACGAAAAGGTGCTGGAAACATTCGCCGAGCGGATCACCGAACAGGTTGGCGATGTGCCGCCGGAAACTTGTGGCACCTGCAAATACCGCACGCAGGTTTTGGGATTTGAAGCCGAAGTCGGTGCGGTGCAGGAAAGCCATCACCACCATGTGGAGGGCCAAGGCGCAAATGCTCCGGGGGCCACGGTGGAAACCTGTGATCTATGTGATGATTTCTGCACGGGCGAATGTCGTCTGGACATGGATCACCACCATCACGATCACAGCCACGGCGATGGGCATCACCACCATGATCATGATCACCACCACCACGCGCAATACCCCCATGCCAAGCATCCGCACGGGCCGGAAAGCGCGCGCAAATCCGATGGGTAACCTAACCAAAAGGAAAATGCCCCTAACGGGACATTTGCAGGTTTGTTTGATTGGCGCCTGTAGCGAGGGCTGTGCATGAGACCTTATGAAAAATCACCCGCTGCGATCTATGAGCAAAGCTTTGCCACCGTTCGGGCCGAGGCGCGTTTGGATCGGTTTGGCGCCGGTATGGAATCGGTGGCTATTCGGTTGATCCATGCCTGTGGTATGATCGAGGTTGCAGATCGGCTGGCATATTCCGAAGGCGCATATCTTGCGGGTCATAGGGCGTTGCAATCCGGTGCGCCGGTGTTGTGTGATTGCGAAATGGTTGCTGCGGGCATTATCCGGCGGTATTTGCCAGCGGATAATGATGTGATTGTGACCCTAAACCAGCCTAATGTGCCTGAATTGGCCAAAGATATCGGCAATACGCGCTCGGCGGCGGCGGTTGAATTGTGGCGTGATCGTATCGAAGGCGCTGTTGTGGTGATTGGCAATGCGCCGACGGCGTTGTTTCATTTGTTGGAGCTGATTGATAGCGGTTGGCCGAAACCTGCGGTGATCCTCGGGTTTCCGGTGGGATTTGTTGGCGCGGCTGAAAGCAAGGCTGAACTTGTCACTCATCCACGCGGGTGTGATTATATCGCCTTGCGTGGTCGGCGTGGTGGATCGGCGATTGCATCGGCTGCGGTGAATGCGTTGTCGGCCGGTTTGCCGGAGGTTACGCGATGAAACCATGGCTTCATATTGTCGGAATTGGCGAAGACGGGCTGGATGGCCTTACACCTGTTACGCGTGCGGTGGTCGAGGCGGCCGATGTGATTGTTGGCGGCACGCGGCACCATTCCTTGGCGAATTTGGGTGTTGCAAAGCGGATCAAATGGCCTTCGCCCTTTGATGCACTGATCGAAACCTTGCAGGAAAATCGCGGCAAGCGGGTTGTGGTCTTGGCGTCGGGGGATCCCTTATGGTTTTCCGTTGGGGCCAAGATTGGCCGTTCGATTGATCCCTCTGAAATTGTTTATCACCCGCAGGTTGGCGCGTTTCAATTGGCGGCGGCGCGTATGGGCTGGTCGATGGCTGATCTTGAAACTCTGACGGTGCATGGCCGCCCTGTGGAGCAGATGATCGCCTTTATCCAGCCTGATCAAAGGCTGTTGATTTTAACCACGGGTGAGGAAACACCGGCGCAGATTGCCGCGTTTTTGGCCGAACGGGGTTTTGGGCAAAGCCGTATGACGGTGCTGGCCAATATGGGTGGGCCGGATGAGGCGCGCTTTGATGGTGTGGCCGATAGCTGGGCGCATGACGTGCCGCCGTTTAACACGCTGGCGGTGGAATGTATGGCAGCCAATGATGCGGCGCTGTTGCCCCGCGTGCCTGGGCTGGCGGATGATATGTTTGTCAGCGATGGCACCATGACCAAGCAGGAAGTGCGCGCGGTAACTTTGGCCAAGTTGATGCCAATGCGCGGTGCGCTGCTGTGGGATATCGGCGCGGGGTGTGGATCGGTGGCCGTGGAATGGATGCGCGGTGCAAGGTATGCGCGCGCGATCGGCATCGAGCCGCGTGCGGATCGTCGTGCGATGGCGGCGGCAAATGCGCTGGCTTTGGGTGTGCCGAAACTGGAATTGATCGACGGTATGGTGCCGGATGCCTTGGCCGGATTAGAAGCGCCGGATGCGATATTTATCGGCGGCGGATTAAGTGACGCGGTGTTTGATGCG
>CAMZKY010000216.1 GCA_947311455.1 uncultured Marinosulfonomonas sp.
GCCGTCTTCGCCAAGGCCAATGCTATCGTGCGTCATAACGTAAGACACGGGAACACCCATTAGCGCTGACAGGCGGATTGATCCGCGACAGTAGTCGGCAAAGGCAAGGAACGTGCCGCCATAGGCCATGAAACCACCATGCAGGGCAATGCCGTTCATCGCTGCGGCCATGCCGTGCTCGCGCACACCATAGTAAATATAGCTACCTGAATATTCGCCGTTTGCAATTGTGCCCATGCCGCTGGTTTTGGTCAGGTTCGATCCGGTCAGATCAGCCGAGCCACCGATGGTGTTGGGCAGGGTTGCATTGATCACTTCAAGCGCCATTTGGCTGGCTTTACGTGTGGCAACCTTTGGGGCATCCGATGAAAGACGGTGTTTATAGGCGTTGATCGCAGCGTCCAGCGCATTTGCATCCGGTGCAGCAAGCGACGCATTAAAATCGTCGGCTTTGCCAGAGGCGGCAAGGCGTTTATCCCAAGCCAAGCGCGCCTCTTTGCCGCGTGCGGCGATGGCGTGCCAATCGGCATACACATCATCGGGAATTTCAAAAGCCGGATGATCCCACCCCAATGCCTTGCGGGTCAGAGCAATTTCGTCATCGCCCAAAGGCGCGCCGTGGGTGGCGGATGTGCCTTGTTTATTGGGAGAGCCAAAACCGATAATGGTTTTGCACGCAATCATCGACGGTTTGTTGGTGACTTTGCGAGCGGCCTCAATGGCGGCGGCAACGGCGTCTTTATCGTGGCCGTCAACAGATTGCACATGCCAACCAGCGGCCTCGAACCGGGCTTGCTGGTTCATACCGGACGACAGGGAAACAGCACCGTCAATGGTGATGCTGTTATCGTCCCACATGGCGATCAAACGACCAAGGCCCAGATTACCAGCCAAATCAATGGCTTCGTGGCTGATGCCTTCCATCAGGCAACCGTCACCCATGATCACATAGGTAAAGTGATCCACAATATCATCGCCAAAACGGGCGTTGTGCATGCGTTCAGCCAGCGCCATACCAACTGCAGTTGAAATCCCTTGCCCTAGGGGGCCTGTGGTGGTTTCGATGCCTTTGGCGTGGCCGTATTCAGGGTGGCCCGCCGTGCGGAACCCCATTTGGCGGAAATTTTTGATCTGGTTCATGTCCATATCATCATAACCCAGTAGGTGATTGATAGAATACACCAGCATTGAGCCGTGACCCGCCGACATGATAAACCGATCACGATCAGCCCATTTATCAGCAGATGGATCAATTTTCATAAAACGGTTGAACAAAACCGCGGCCACATCGGCCATACCCATTGGCGCACCGGGATGACCGGAATTTGCCGCCTGAACCGCATCCATTGTCAGGGCGCGAATGGCATTGGCCATGTTGTTTTCATTGGCAGTTGTCATGGTCAAATCTCCTTAGGCGCGCTTGGCATTGGTCACAAGACGTTCAATCATCGGGGTAAAGATCAGCTGCATGGCCAAATCCATTTTTCCGCCCGGAATAACGATAGAATTGGCGCGTGACATAAAGCTGTCATGGATCATGGATTGCAGATAGCTGAAATCAATGCCGCGCGGATCTTTAAAACGGATCACCACAAGGCTTTCGTCGGGGGTGGGAATCCAGCGGGCAATCATTGGATTGGATGTGTCAACAATAGGCACACGCTGGAAATTGATATCGGTCTGGGTAAATTGTGGCATGATGCAATTTACATAGGCGTGCATACGGCGCAAAATAACATCCGTTACGGCTTCGGTTGTATAGCCGCGCTGGTGTTTGTCGCGGTGGATTTTCTGGATCCATTCAAGATTGACCACAGGCACAACCCCAATTTTCATGTCGGTGTATTTTGGCAGATCGATTGTGTCGTTTTTCACCGCACCATGCAGGCCTTCGTAAAACAACAGATCCGAACCTTCTTCGATATCTTCCCAGTCGGTAAATGTGCCCGAGGCCGCGCCAAGGACTTTGCCTTCTTCGTCATTATGCACATAATAACGCTTTTTGCCGGTGCCGGTTTCGCCGTAGGATTTGAAAACCGCTTCCAGTTCTTCCAAAGCGTTGGCCTCATAGGAAAAATGGCTAAATGTCTGATCACCAGCGGCGTAATGCTTGTCCAGCTCGGCTTTCATCGCAGCGCGATCATATTTGTGGAATGCATCGCCTTCGATTGTGGCGGCGGTTATGCCTTCGCGGCGAAAGATTTGGTCAAATGTGTCTTTGACGGTGGATGTGCCTGCGCCGGATGATCCAGTAACAGAAATGATCGGGTGTTTAATGCTCATATCAAAGTTTCCTTTACTTGCGGAACAGGCCGCGGGCGCCAAAGAGGGCCGAGACTTCTTTTTCAGGGAGATCGTGGTAGGAAGACAGGCGGTCGACTTTCATCGGGGTGCCAAAAACCAAAGGCGTGCGCGCGTGAAGTTCGGTTGCGGTTTGATCTAGGATGCGGTCATGTTCGTTGGTGGCGTGGCCTTCGGCTTGCTCTACCAGAAACGCCATTGGCGCACATTCGTAAACCATGCGCAAACGGCCATTTGCATATCCATCACGTGAATCGGACGGATAGAGGAAAATACCACCGCGTGTCAGAATGCGGTGGGTTTCTGCCACAAGTGATGCCACCCAACGCATGTTGAAATTACGCTCGTGAATGCCGTCAGTGCCAGCGATACAATCATCGATATAGGCCTTAACAGGTTTTGACCAATGACGATAATTCGAGGCGTTGATCGCGTATTCGATTGAATCCTTAGGCACAACCACATGATCATTAGCCATTTCATAACGGCCCGTGTCAGGGTTCAGAATGTAAAACTGTGTGCCATTTCCGAATGTTACCATCAGGCCGGTTTGCGGGCCAAAGATGATGTAACCCGCCGCGATCTGTTCGCTTGCAGGGCGAAGGAAACTTTCGTCTGCGCCCTCCTTCGCTTCAAAAATTGAAAAGATCGTGCCGATTGAAACATTCACATCGATATTTGACGATCCATCCAGCGGGTCAATCGCCAAAGCGTATTTCCCGTTCGGGTCAAGCTCGACAACAACCTCTTGTTCTTCAGAGGCATACCAACGCACACCCAATGATTTCAGCGCGTTGGCAAAGGCCTCGTCCGCCATAACATCCAGTGCTTTTTGCTGGTCGCCGTCGCTGTTTTCACCAACAGCCCCGCCAAGGGTTTGCCCCAATGAGCCACGTGCGATTGTCTTGGCAAGTTCTGCCCCGACAGTACATAGCCCATCAATCAGCGGAAACAAATCCGCCGGGATTTGCTCGTTTCCAATGATAGTTTCTGTCGACTTCATAATATTCCCCCGATTCTGGAGCCATTTTTGTATTTTTATTAGCATTCCACAAATTGAATGATTATAATATTTAAAAAAACATAAGACATATAAAGGAAAATTTAATGAACAGGGTTGAACGGTTTACTTTCAAACAGTTACGTGCGGTTCGGGCTGTTGCGGAGGAGGGAACATTATCGGCTGCTGCCGAATCGATGGGCTTAACGGCACCTGCGGTGCATACGCAGATCAAGATTCTCGA
>CAMZKY010000217.1 GCA_947311455.1 uncultured Marinosulfonomonas sp.
CCCGTTCCAAAATCTCCTTGGCCAAGGGTCCAGAGCCGATCTGCACGCCAACATTGGTGGCCTCATACGCCACCGATGAAATTGTCCACGTCAGCCCCGCCTTTTTGAACAGCTTGGCGTAGGCCCCCAACACCTCGGGATAGCCCATGATCTCCATTGACGAAAAGATCGCCATGTAATCCGCGCCCTTTTTATCAACTTCGATCTTGATACCTGTGGCATCTTCTTGATGTTTGATCTGTGCCTTAAGTGCCTTAATGGTAACGCCCATCGGCGACGTGGTTTTCTTGACAAATTCCGCAGCACTTTTCAGACCATCCGGCACGATATCCGCCGCCGCATAGCCTTCACGCATTTTGCGGATGGTTCCGGCAATATCGATCCCCATCGGGCATACCAAGGTGCAGCGCCCGCACATATTGCAGGCGTCATAAACCAGAGGTTCCCATTCTTTCAGCTCTTCTTCTGTCACCTTGCTTGGTGCAAGGCCCAGCATCTTTTTCAAAGATGAAAACGGTGCTTTGTCCCGTTTATAAGTGCGTTCCATCGGGCGCAGCTTATAGGTAGGGGTGAATTTGGGGTCTTTACTGGTCAAATAAAACTGACACGCCTCGGCACACTCGCCACATTTCACACACGCATCAAAGAAAGACGCCACTTCACCATCGATTTGCTCAAGAAACGAATTGATCGCAATGTCGGCTTTGGATTGGCTACTCATAGGTTTATCCCCTTACGGCCATAGGTCGCGCCACTGTGTCCACGCGATAAAAAGAAGGTAAATGCGTGCATCAGGCGGCTGAACGGGAAATAAACCAGCCACAGATCAACAAACATCATATGCATCGCCCGTAGAAAATCGTGACTTTCTTGCAGGGCCAAACACCCCGTCAGCATAACTACAAATGTCAGTCCGGTGCCCAAATGATCGCTAGGCTCTGAAATCAAGCGCATCACCGGATCAGAAATCCGGCGAACCCACAGCAGAATCAAACCGGCAAAGGCAAAATCCGACGCAACGATAAAGCCCCAACGAGGCATCACCCACCAGTCAAATCCTAAAAACTGGCTTTTCAAGAACGCCACATGCGGTGCCCCCACAACGATCAGGATCAGTAAGCCAAAATGGAACGAATATCCGCCGACCAAATGCACCCATGTGCGCCGCGCAAAAATGCCACGCGGGATGAAATGGCGGAAATTCCCTTTAATAAACCCCATCGCGGCCGAGGCCTTGGGCGGTGAAATGTCTTTGCGTCGTTTGATCCGAAGCAAGCCAACCATGCGCCAGACAACGCCAAAAAGGAAGATGATTGCAGCAATTTGGAAAAAGATGCCTTCGACGAAATCAAGAAAACTCATTTCGTGTCCTCCGTGTCAGATTTTTCAGTGGCGGTTTTTCCGGTTACCTCTTCATACCAAAGATCATGGTGTTCCTTAGCCCAGTTTTCATCCACTTCGCCTTTCAGCATCGAATCAATTGATCCCTCCATGCCGATCGTGCCCAGATAGATGTGGCCAAACATGACCGACAACAGCAACATACCGCCCAGCCCGTGCAAAATTACTGAAAGTTGCAGCAAACGCATGTCTTCGACAATCCACGGAAACAAAAGCGCAACGCCGGTGATGCTCATTACGATGCCAACCAGAATAACCATCCAGAACCATGATTTTTCACCAAAGTTGAACTGTGACGAACTGACGTGTCCACCAAATATGCCGCCGAATTTCAGCATCCATTTGATATCAACCCATTGAAAAAAGTTGCCTTTGATGAATTTGAAAAACATCCAGACCAGTGCAATAATGAATAGCGGCCCAAAAAGATTGTGCCCTTCTTTTGCGGCACTGGTGACAATCGAATTGGCCTCAAGGCCCAAATAGGGCGCAATAATCGGCCGTCCTAGCAGAATCAGCAGTCCGGTCATCCCAAGAGTTATAAACACAAAGGCCATAAACCAGTGCGACACCCGCTGCAGATGGTTAAACCGCGGGATGGTTTTACCGGAAAACCCGTCGGTGATTTTCATTTTACCAAAGGCAAGATGATAGATCAGCAATAGTCCGATCACCACAAGCGGGGCAAAACCAGCATATTTGCGGATCACATCTTCGCGTATCTTACGCCACAATTGGCCACTGCGTTGCATGACTTGCGATTCAGACGGGGCCGCGGTGACATCAAGCGGGTTATTCCCCCGCAACGCACGCCACAAATCGGAATCAGACGCGGCCCCCAACGGGCCAAGCGGGCCGTTTAGCGCAGGGGCTGTTACGGTTCGGCCCTCGCTTGGTGTGGGCACTACGATTTGGCCGTTTTGACGGGCTATAATATCGGCCAAGGTTTGGCCGCCATTTTGGGCCGAGGCCGAAAGGCCACCCATGAACAGCAAGGTCAAAGCCAATAGAAAAAGTGAGAGAGAGCGCAACATTGAATATGCCTCGAACAGATGTGCAGATGTGTAGGGCGGCAGCAAGCCGCCCCACATCGAAATCAGTCAGGTGGGGGCAATCACACCCCCGCCGCGATCAGCCGCCTTTTTGGTTGTAGGCCGTGCCCCAACCCCATGCGCCAGATCCAAAGCCGCGTGATACCACGCGTTCGCGGTAGATGGCCGAAACCACGTTACCGTCGCCTGCAAGTAGGGCTTTGGTTGAACACATTTCAGCACAGATCGGCAGCTTGCCTTCCGCAATACGGTTGCGACCGTATTTCTGGAATTCTTCTGCGGAATGATCTTCTTCGGGGCCACCGGCACAGAATGTACATTTGTCCATTTTGCCGCGCGACCCAAAGTTGCCAGCCTGTGGATACTGAGGCGCGCCAAACGGACACGCATAGAAACAGTACCCACACCCGATACACAGGTCTTTGCTGTGTAGAACGATGCCGTCTTCTGTTTGGTAAAAACAGTCGGTTGGGCAAACCGCCATACACGGCGCATCCGAACAATGCATACAGGCGATCGAGATCGAACGCTCGCCGGGCTTGCCATCACCAATGGTGACAACTTTGCGCCGGTTGATGCCCCAAGGCACCTCGTGTTCGTTCTTACAGGCCGTTACGCAGGCGTTACACTCAATGCAGCGTTCCGCATCACAGAGAAATTTTACTCTAGCCATTTCTCAAGTCTCCTTATGCTACAGTGATTTTGCAAAGTGACGCCTTAGTCTCTTGCATTTGGGTGACGCTATCATAGCCATAAGTCATGGCTGTGTTCGCGGATTCGCCTTGAACAAACGGCGCAGCACCATCGGGATATTTATCCTTCAGATCCTTGCCTTGGAACTTGCCACCAAAGTGGAATGGCATAAAGACAACGCCTTCTCCAACCCGTTCGGTAACCATGGCCGCAACTTTAACCTTGCTGCCCTCAGCCCCTTCCAGCCACACTTGCTGACCATCACGAATACCCAGATTGTTGGCATCGCGTGTGTTGATTTCAACAAACATTTCTTGCTGAAGTTCGGCCAACCAAGGGTTGGAACGACTTTCATCGCCGCCGCCTTCGTATTCCACCAAACGACCAGAGGTCATGATCAATGGATACTCTTTGCTAAAGTCGTTTTTCTGGATGGATTCATACATAGTCGGCAAACGATAGGCTTGTTTGTCCGCATATGTAGGATAATCCGCAACCAGATCGCGACGGTTTGAATAGAGCGGCTCGCGGTGCACAGGCACCGGATCAGGGAATGTCCAGACAACGGCACGCGCTTTGGCGTTACCGAATGGCGCACATTCATGAGCAATCGCAACACGCTGGATACCACCAGAAAGATCAGTTTTCCAGTTGGTCTTTGGCCCAGCCACCGCATCAATCGCAGCACGTTCGTCTGCGGTCAATTCGCTGTCCCAACCCAGATCCATCAGCATTTGCATGGTGAATTCCGGATAGCCATCCTGAATGTCGGATCCTTCGGAGTAAACCCCTTCGGCCAACAGATTAACACCATCACGTTCAACGCCGAAACGGGCGCGGAATGTCAGGCCACCTTTTGATACGGGTTTAGACATATCATAAAGGTTAGGTGTGCCCGGGTGTTTCATTTCAGGGGTGCCCCAACATGGCCAAGGTAGACCATAATATTCACCATCAACCGGCCCGCCAATGGCTTGCAAAGTTGTGCGATCGAATGTGTGCTGGTTGGCCATATGCGCTTTGATACGCTCTGGCGCCCAGCCGGTATACCCGATTGTCCACATACCACCGTTGAATTCGCGGGTGATATCCTCAATATTTGGCTGATTTTCACCATCCATTTTGATGTTGCGGAAGAACCGGTCGGCCCAGCCGAATTTATTGGCAAACATCGCCATGATTTCATGATCCGGACGGCTTTCGAAAACCGGTTCGATCACTTGATCACGCCACTGCACCGAACGGTTAGATGCGGTTACAGACCCACGGGTTTCGTATTGGGTCGAGGCTGGCAACAGGTAAACACCATCGGTGCGATCATGAAGAACGGCGGAAACAGTTGGATAGGGGTCGATCACAACCAACAGATCCAGTTTTTCCATCGCGGTTTTCATTTCCGCGCCACGGGTTTGTGAATTCGGTGAGTGACCCCACAGAACCATGGCCCGCACATTATCGGGTTGGTCGATGTTTTCTTTGTCTTCCAGAACACCATCAATCCAGCGCGACACAGGGATACCCTTGAGATTCATCAGGGATTTCTCTTTGCCATCTGCTGTTTTTATGCTGTCAAAACGGCCTTTCATCCAATCAAGGTCTTCACCCCAAACCCGTGACCAGTGTGCCCATGCACCACCCGACAGGCCATAATAACCTGGAAGCGAATGCGATAGGATACACATATCGGTTGCGCCCTGAACGTTGTCGTGACCACGGAAAATGTTTGTTCCGCCACCAGATACACCCATGTTGCCAAGCGCAAGTTGCAGGATGCAATACGCACGGGTATTGTTGTTCCCCGTAGAGTGCTGCGTGCCACCCATGCACCAGATCAAAGTGCCCGGACGGTTGTTGGCCAATGTGCGTGCAACACGCTCCATTTGGCTGCCCGGAACGCCTGTGACGCGTTCAACTTCTTCTGGGTTCCACTTTTTAACTTCGGCGCGGATTTCGTCCATGCCATAAACCCGTGTGCGGATGAATTCCTTGTCTTCCCAAGCGTTTTCAAAGATGTGCCATAGGAAACCCCAGATCAACGCAACGTCAGAACCCGGACGGATACGAACATATTCGTCGGCGTGGGCGGCTGTGCGGGTGAAACGTGGGTCACACACAATCAGCTCGGCGTTGTTTTGCTCTTTTGCTTTTAGAATGTGAAGCAATGACACAGGATGCGCCTCGGCAGGGTTACCACCGATCACCAACATCACTTTGGATTTGTGAATGTCGTTATAGCTGTTGGTCATGGCGCCGTAGCCCCATGTGTTCGCCACACCGGCAACTGTTGTCGAGTGACAAATCCGCGCTTGGTGATCTACGTTATTTGACCCCCAATAGGCGGCAAATTTACGGAACAGATAGGATTGCTCATTATTGAACTTGGCCGATCCCAACCAGTAAACGGAATCAGGGCCGCTTTCTTTGCGGATGGTGCCCATTTGGTCGCCGATTTCATCAATCGCCTGCTCCCATGAAATGCGCTTCCATTCGCCGTTTTCTTTTTTCATCGGGTATTTCAGGCGGCGTTCGCCATGCGCGGCGTCGCGGGCCGAGGCCCCTTTGGCGCAATGCGCACCCAGATTGAACGGGCTGTCAAAGCCTGGCTCTTGGCCGACCCACACACCGTTATCAACTTCGGCAACAACCGTACAGCCAACTGAACAGTTACAGCAAACGGATTTAACCGTATCAACAGCACCACTTACGGCGGTTGCGGCAGAAGCCTGCGTTACAGTTCCGCCAACAGCGCTAACGGCGGCAAGGCCACCAATCGCAAGGCCGGAACCGCGTAAAAAACTACGTCTATCAACCGATTTTTCGGCGATATTAGACAAGAGGTTTGTCCGCTGGGGGCGTCTCGCAACCCCGTTGGTTTTTTTCCTCAGCATATTATTCTCCCTGTTTGGGTATTAGGATATTCACGTCCGGCCGGTGGGCGTCTCGCAACCAGTGGCCATAATTAAAAAATCCGCTTAAAATTTCGCACTTTCCAGATATGCGCGTGTATGCGCCGTGTCTTGCAGCCCGCTGGTGCCGTCTTGTTGCAGCATCGCATCCGCATTTGCAGCTGTGCCGGTAAGAGCCGTTGCCGCAACGGCGGCAGGTGCAGTTACAGCCGCAAGTTTCAGAAAGTTCCGGCGGCTGGATTTAGCGCCATCATCTTTATGATCCATGTGTTGTCCTCCATTGTTGTGCCCGAGTGTGGGCGATTTTGCGGTTAACCCGCATTCATACGAAACGCTTCGCGCTCGATCTCGATAAACGCTTTCCCTGCTATCCCGACGGACGCATAGAAAACCGAATTTTTTGCCGCCGCCAAATCATCAAAGAAATGCGGTGCCCATGATCCGATATGTTTGTTGAAAAACGCGGTTTGTTTGTCCAAAGGCACGGCCTCGCCAAAACGCCCACGGATCATACCGGCCATCATTTCCATCAGGCTGGCGATGTTGTCTTCAGGTTCAAACACATTCGGCGCGCGCGAAATGCGCAGACCTTCCATATCTTTACGCAAAGCCGCCAACGGTTTTTCGTTTAGAAATCCGGTTAGATAGAAACTGGTATAGGGCAGCAATTCACCGCGACCTAAACCAATGAACAACGCGGTAAATTCGCTTTCAACAGCCGCAGGTTTGGTCACTTTGGCCACGCGCGCCATGGCATTGATGGCCTCGCCCAGATCACTATCATCCCCACTTAAAGCACGGGTTTGTTGCAAAATTTCGGCTGTCGGCGGACGCGAAAGTAACAGGCCCAAAAAGTCATACATTTGGGCGCGCAATTCGTCTTCTTGGCAAATCTCAGGCTGTTGTGCTGTCGCAGTCATGTGTTATTCATTCCCGATTTCTTGAAATTCAAATCTCATTTTACGCTTAAGTGGCGCCGTTTCGTATATCTCGTCAGTCGGATGTTCTGGCTCCTCAAAGAGTGCCGTTTCTACAGGTTCTTCATCATCACCTTCACCCACTGCCTCATCCACTGTGGCGTCTAATTCTTCAGGTGTATCCTCAACCAAATCTTCAACGGCCTCACTTTCGGCCAAATCTTCGTCCGTCAACATGCCCTTGCCGACGCGATAAATGGTTTTCACCATCTCACCCAACTTGCCCTCGGCGGCAAAATTATCACCGTAATCAACCAACCCATCAACATTGGCCAAAACCGGATCCGTTAACCATAATTTACGCAACGCCCGATTGCGCAACGCAGATGGCACGGTTTCTTTCATAAAGACGGTAAAATCATCACCGGCTTGCATGTCATCAGGTTGGGGCAAATCAAGTTCAGCCAAAACTTCATCTTCAGATTTTTCTGCCAGCTTTTCTTGCTGAAGGGTAAGAGCAGCTTGCTTTGCCTCATGCGCATCCGCTTCGGCCTCAGCCTTAACCGCGGCACGGCGTCGTGACCACGCACCGCTCAATGCACAGTCTCCGTCTTGGCGCCGGGCGCACGATACACATCTGTCGCCTGCGAGATGCGTGCATCGCCAACACCGTTCTCAACCAGATCAACACGGCGTTTATCACGCTTGCGTTTGATAAACTTTTCTTCAATATGATGCTCTTCAACAAAACCCTGAATAAGCGCCATCAGCGCCTCGGGCATTGGGACAAGTTCAATTATGTCTTCGCCATTATCTGCATAATCTTGCGCGTCATATGGCGAAGCCGTGGCCAGAACAATATCCAGCGGATGCGTAGCATCCTCCTCAAGTGGCACACGCATCACCACATAAATTGACGGAATCCGCGTCGCCAATTCCGTCATATAAGCTTCGGTATCCGTGCGCCACAATTCCAACGGCACGGTGGCGGCGTGATATTCAACCGCATCACCATCACGACGTAATTCACGCCAATTTTCCTGGGCCGCACCGGGCAGCACTGCAACCGCTTTCCAATTCCACTTTGCCCAACGGGTCACGCCCGGCGTTTTACGCAGGACAATACCAAGTGGCAGGGAAAGGCAGCGGTGTTGCATAAATATTTAATTCTTAATTTGTTTCAAGGCACGGTGCGCCATACGGTGAACCGCAAGCAACATTCTCAAGATGGATGATGCGCATGGCATCGCAAAGCAGGAATTGTGACATTCTGTCATATTATGCAAAATCAGGACATTATGACCCCGCTATCTCCGCTCGGCATCGCAACAAGGCCAGAATGACCAACCTTGCTATTCCAACTAATTTTGTCGCCTTTTTTCAATGGCAATCCATGGAGAATCACTAAGGTATAGAAAGGGGTTTACCCCAGACCGGTTTGCAGAATAAGTGGAAAGGAAAACTGCGATAAAACCGCGAGATACTTGACGATCCAAGGGGGGTAATATTGTCTAAGACATTGATTTTATGCGATTGTTTGGGGTCTCAAACGATTGACTCAAAAACACTTTCCACAAATTGCGATATGACCTGTTCCAAGGTTTACACCTCGCTTTGCACGACACAGCTCGCCAACGCCGCGACCCTAATTGAACAGGGCAATGCCGTAATTGCGTGCCGTCAGGAACAAGCCCTGTTCGAAGAATTAGCCGACGAAATTGGCGCCAAACCCCCTGAATTTGTCGATATACGCAACCGCGCTGGATGGGCAGAAAATGGCGGTAAATCCGGGCCTAAAATGGCCGCTTTGATTGCCGAATCGCAACTGCCACAACCAGAGCAAAAAACGTTTGATATTACCTCTTATGGGCAGTGCCTGATTACTGGCCCATCTGAAATTGCCCTTGCCGCTGCCAGTCAGCTTGCAGAAAGTTTAAGCGTGACGGTGTTGTTGGACACTCAATCTGATGCCCCGCTCTCGCCTGATTTTGACATCATCATCGGACGCCTGAAATCCGCCACTGGCACGTTAAGCAATTTCAAAGTTCGACTAGATGCTTTGCAGATTCCAACGCCCGGCGGGCGCGGTGAAACCCGCTTTTCAGAACCCAAAGACGGTGCGATTTCTCATTGCGAAATTATCCTTGATCTAAGCGGCAACACAGCTTTGTTTTCCACGCCCGACAAACGCGACGGATATTTGCGTGCCGATCCGCGTGTTCCGGCCCAGGTGTCTGACGCAGTGTTCAAGGCCGCGCAAATGACGGGCACCTTTGAAAAACCACTTTATGTAGCTGTGGCTAACCACATCTGCGCTCATTCTCGCGCACAAATTACCGGCTGTTCAAACTGTATTAACGCCTGCCTTACGGGTGCAATCACCCCTGATGGCGATCATGTCACCATTGACCCAATGATCTGCGCAGGCTGCGGGGCCTGTGCCGCATTATGTCCGTCTGGCGCCATTACATTCGAGGCCCCGCCAACATCATTCCTGATCAAACGCATTGAAACCCTTGCACAAACTTATCTGGCGGCAGGCGGAAAATCTCCGCGCTTATTGGTTTGCGATGAGACGCACGGCGCGGAAATGATCGCATTATCCGCACGGTACGGGCGTGGATTACCCAGTGATGTAATCCCCCTTGAGATCAGTGCACTAACCACATTTGGTCACGCCGAAATGCTGGCGGCACTTGCCCTTGGATTTGTTGCCGTTGATCTGCTGCTTTCCCCCAAAACCGAAAGCGATCCGTTAGAGCACGAACGCGCCTTGGCCCAAGCCATTGCAAAAACGGCATCAATACGAATGTTGGATATCACTGATCCCGATGCTCTGAGCGATGCACTATATGGCCAAAAAACCACCCATAAAGCCCCTGATCCAATATTGCCAATTGGGGATCGCCGGCAAATCACCCGCCTTGCGGCAACGGCCCTAAACGGTAAATCCGAAACACCGATCCTACTTCCCCAAGGTGCGCCTTATGGCAAGGTGAATGTTGATCAGGACGCCTGCACTTTGTGTCTGTCTTGTGTTTCCTTGTGCCCCAGCGGCGCAATAATGGATAACCCTGACGCACCGCAACTGAAATTTCAGGAAGACGCCTGTTTGCAATGCGGCCTTTGCACCCGTGCCTGCCCCGAAAACGCGATTACCTTGCAACCGCAATTAAACCTGTCCGACAGCGCCCTTTCGCAAGTGGTGTTGAACGAGGAAGCCCCCTTTGCCTGCATATCCTGCGGGTCGCTGTTCGGGGTGAAATCCACCATTGATAAGATCATCGAAAAACTGGAAGGCAAGCACCCGATGTTTGCCGAATCCGATTCAGGCAAGCTGATCCAGATGTGCGATAAGTGCCGCGTTGAAACCCATTACCATGCAACCGACAACCCGTTTCAATCAAAAACACGCCCGCCAACCCGCACCACCGCCGACTATTTAAAACGGCGGGATCACTGATGCATAACCAACGCCGCGCCAAGGTCTGCGGGCTGAATGGTATGGGCATAGGTCAAGATATCCAGAACCTCGGTTTCCGTCATGGTCAGGGGGTGGATCGTCGGTGGATGCGCAGGATCAAACGGTTCGGTAATTCCGTCAATTTGCATAATAACCGGATGCGGGCGGCGCAGGTAAAATGTTTCAAACCGCTGCTGCCAATCATCCAGACTACGCAACAATGCAAAAGACGGCGTCGACCCGATACCTTGCATTTTGTTGCGTTCACCAATCACATGACAGCGACCGCAATTGGTAAAGGCAAGGGTTTCACCAAGGGCAGCATTGCCACCGAACCCCTCAAACTCGACTTCTTTTTCGGCGGTGGTAATCAAGGTAAAAACTTGCTTTCCATTTGGCGAAAACTGTTCAATCGTGCGTTTTCCAACGTCGGAGACCAGCCAATCCACAAACCGCTGCGCCTTTTTGTGACGCGGGCCGTTTCCTTCGGTCAGCCCGAAGGAATAGACATTGCCAAGGCCTTGAAAAACCGGTTCCCCTTCGCCGCTTGTACTAAAATAGGCCTCGCCATTCTCGGCGGTTTTGACGTCAACCAGCACCCCGGTTTTAAGCGAAAACCGCGGCAGCAAGAATTTAATAAAACCGCTATCTATCAAAGCCTTAGGAGATTTCAAACTAAAATCTTTATCCTGTGCCGCGCCTTGACCAGGCAAAATACAAGCGATGGAAATGGCGGCTATAAGAATGCGGAACATGGTCGTATTTCCTTGGCTAAAAACAATCCTACAACCATAATCGACAGAAAATTATCCTGTCAATATCCTCAATTCACCCAGCCGGAGCAGTAAAATGACCCAACGAGACGACGTTTTAGCAGCCTTAAAAATGGTCAAAGCCCCCTCTGGAACCGACATCGTATCGGCCGGAATGGTTAAGGCTTTAACTGTCGATGATGGCACCGTGCGCTTTGTTTTGGAGATAAACCCCACACAAGCCAAAGCCATGGAAGCCGTCAGCGCCGAGGCGAAATCCGTGATCGAAGCGTTGGATGGCGTTTCCTCGGTTTCCGTGGTGCTTACCGCCCACAGCACACCAACGGCACCACCTGATTTAACATCCCACAAAAAATCCGAGCCAACCGGCCCCCAGAAAATCCCCGGTGTGGAACGCATCATCGCCATTGCATCGGGCAAAGGCGGCGTTGGGAAATCCACGCTTTCCGTTAATCTGGCCGTGGCCTTGGCCGCCGAGGGAAAACGTGTTGGCCTGCTGGATGCCGATGTCTTTGGCCCCTCACAGCCGCGCATGTTGGGCGTTTCGGGCCGCCCCGCATCACCCGACGGAAAAACCATTTTACCCCTACGCAATCACGGCGTCACCATGATGTCGATCGGCCTGATGACCAATGAGGACGAAGCCGTTGTTTGGCGTGGCCCAATGTTAATCGGTGCCCTGCAGCAGATGTTAAACCAGGTGCAATGGGGCGCATTGGATGTGTTGATCGTTGATCTGCCCCCTGGCACGGGCGATGTGCAAATGACACTGGCCCAAAAGGCGGAAATCACCGGTGCGATCATCGTTTCCACGCCGCAAGATATCGCCTTGATAGATGCGCGCAAAGGTATTGATATGTTCAACAAACTTGGCACACCAATTTTGGGCATGGTGGAAAATATGTCTTACCAGATTTGCTCCCATTGTGGCGAAAAAGAACACCCGTTTGGCCATGGTGGCGTTGCTGCCGAGGCCGAAAAAATGGGAGTGCCTTTGCTGGCCGAATTGCCGTTGCATGTTGATATTCGTATTGCATCCGACGGCGGTGCCCCTATCGTGGTTTCCAAACCAGGGTCGCCGCAAGCGCAGGCCTTTCGTGACCTCGCACAGCGCCTGATCAAGGACGGAACCATATGATCGACAACATTTTTGAACGCCAAGAACCCGCCAGTTTTCCACCATTGTTCACAGGTAAAGCCGTTATCGGTAAAACCGATCCGTTCGACAAGGCCTGCACAGAAGCAATGATTGGCTGCGATGCAGGCCTTTTGGTGCATAACGTAACACCGGATCAACTGCGGGCCGCGATCGTATTTGCCCCTGAAACCCCGCTAGAGCAAGCCATGACCGCCATTATCGCCTGTGGTGTTGGATTTCAAAATGCCCTTGGCGCACTGGCCCCGCCCGAGGTTGCGGTGCATCTGGGTTGGCAGGGTGAAATCTATGTCAACGGCGCACAAGCCGGGCGCATTCGGATGGCTGCGTCCGACCCTGACCCGATGGCCGAACCTAATTGGTTGGTGGTTGGCATCGAAATTGATTTATTACCACAAGGCGCAGCAGAAACGGGTGAAAATCCGAACCTGACCTGCCTGATGATGGAAGGCTGCGGTGATGTGTCTCCGATCCGTCTTTTAGAAAGCTGGTCACGCCACACACTGGTTTGGATCAACGAAACCGAAACCGACGGCACCCGCGCGATACATGAATTTTGGCGTGGTTTGGTCAGGGATATAGGCGAAAAAATTACGCTCACTGTAAATGGTGAACCCACCACTGGCACCTTTATGGGTGTCGACGAAAATTTCGGCATGCTTTTACGCACTGGCGACGACACCCGCCTGATCCCGATGACCACCTGCCTTGAAAACGGAGACAGCCAATGAACCTAGCCCGCGCCATTCATTTTGACGAAAGTGATACCAAAGTCTTTCACACCCCCGACCGCACCGGCGAATGGGCCATATCCGGGGGATTTGAATTTTCCAATTGGGGCGAAGGCGATCTAACAGGCAAAGCGCGGCAAGCATTTTCAAACGGGTGGCTGGGGCTGGAAACCTTTGGGCGGGTTACTTTTGTTGCCGTCACCAAAATAGAACAGAGCGAATTTGACGCATTAGCCCAACGCTTGGCCCAGCATTTTGTCGATATTTACGGCGCGCCCTCGGTGGATGACGCCATGCCC
>CAMZKY010000218.1 GCA_947311455.1 uncultured Marinosulfonomonas sp.
AATCAATCTTCAGGGTAGCATTTTATGATCGCTAACGCAGACTTTACCAAGCACGTGACTTAAAAACAGATCGTTTCCATTTTGGAAACAATAACCTGCGCCGCGTTAACCATTTGGTGTGGTCCGTCTCGCCCATACGCTTGCCATACGTTAGCCATACACTTGCCATACACTTGCCATACAGCTGTTTTCAGGTCTCGGGCAGGGTTAATCCCTATGAACATATGGTTAACGCCGCCGGATCAGCCGCCCTCCACCACCTGCCGTTGACAGCCCAGTTTTTCGATTTCCAGCTCCACCACGTCGCCCTTTTTCAAGAACTGTTGCGGTTTCATCCCCACACCAACACCGGGCGGCGTGCCGGTGGAAATAATATCACCGGCGTGTAACGTCATGATATTGCTCAGATAACTGATCACTTGCGCCACCGAAAAAATCATCCCGCTGGTATTGCCGCGCTGCATGACCTTGCCGTTGACCTTCAGTTCCAGCGCCAGATTCTGCACATCCCCCACCTCGTCCGGCGTTACCAGCCACGGCCCCAAAGGCCCGAACGTGTCGCAGCTTTTGCCCTTGGTCCACTGCCCCCCATGCTCCAACTGCCATTCCCGCTCCGACACCTCATTCACCACCAAATACCCCGCCACATGGCCCAGCGCATCCGCCTCGGAAACGTATTTTGCGGCCTTGCCAATCACGATCCCCAGCTCGATTTCCCAATCGGTTTTCACCGACCCACGCGGCATCACAATCGGCCCATCAGGCCCTGTGATACAGGAGTTGGCCTTAAGAAAAACAACAGGTTCTTCGGGGATTTCCATGTTCATTTCTTCGGCATGAGCGTAATAATTCAGGCCGATACATATAAATTTCCCCACATTCCCGACAGGCGGGCCAAGGCGCGGGGATCCTGCAACCAAAGGCAACACCTCAGGCACGACATCCTGAATCACCGCCAAGGCGTCACCGCTTAAATCTTTGATTTCACCGGATAAATCCCGTAACTCACCATTAATATCTATCACACCGGGCTTTTCATGCCCTACATCGCCATACCGCACAAATCGCATATCTATCTCCTATTTTGGTTAAGTCGAGTTGATGCTTATCCAACGCAATCGTCAAGGGAATATCATTTCCGGGCCACCGCCTAAACACACCCGCGCAATTGTCCTACTCCCCTAGGATAGTAGGACAATTAAACACCAAAAAATCCGCTCACAAATTCGTTCAATCTTCTACACCCCCTTGCGCCACACCCCATCGCGCCCTTATCTATCTTGCAACAGAATTCAAACGAGGTCTCAATGTTTCAGCGCTTTCCATCCCCTGCCCTATCCCCAACCACAGCACAATCCACCCACAACCAGTTTGGTGATCTGCCCGAATGGGAATTATCCGACCTCTATCCAGCCCCCGACGCGCCGGAATTCACCAAGGATATGGAATGGCTCGAACACGCCTGCGCCGATTTTGCCGCCAAATACGAGGGCAAACTGGCCGATCTGGACGCGGCGGGCCTGTTGCAATGTGTGCAGGATTACGAGGCCATCGACACCATCGGCGGGCGCCTGATGTCTTACGCGGGCCTGCGTTATTACCAACAAACCACCGATGCAGATCGGGCTCAGTTTTTGCAAAATGCGCAGGAAAAAATCACCGTATTCACCACGCCTTTGGTGTTTTATTCCCTTGAAATCAATCGCTTGGATGATAAACACCTTGAAACCCTGCTGGCCGAAAACGCAGATCTAAACCGCTATAAACCGATCTTTGACAAACTGCGGGCCATGAAACCGCATCAGCTGTCGGACGAGCTTGAAAAATTCCTGCATGATCAATCCAGCGTCGGCGCGGCAGCCTGGAACAAGCTGTTTGACGAAACCATCGCGGGGCTGAAATTTACCGTTGATGGCGAAGAGATGGGGCTTGAGGCCACCTTAAACCTGCTGACCGACCAAGACCGCGCCAAACGCGAAGCCGGTGCACGCGAAGTGGCACGGGTGTTTGGCGAAAATGTGAAACTGTTTGCCCGCGTGCACAACACCTTGGCCAAAGACAAGGAAATCGAGGATCGCTGGCGCAACATGCCCAGCCCGCAAGCCTCGCGCCATCTGGCCAACCATGTGGAACCCGAAGTGGTGGAGGCCCTGCGCAACGCCGTGGTTGCCGCCTATCCCAAACTGTCGCACCGCTATTACGCGCTCAAGGCCAAATGGCTGGGGCTGGACACCATGCAAGTCTGGGATCGCAACGCCCCCCTACCAATGGAAGACCCCACGCTTGTGCCTTGGGCCGACGCCGAAAAAACCGTGATGGAGGCCTATGCCGATTTCTCGCCTGAAATGGCCGAAATCGCCAAACCGTTTTTCACGGACGGCTGGATTGATGCGGCGGTCAAAGACGGCAAAGCCCCCGGCGCCTTTGCCCACCCCACCGTTACCACCGTGCACCCTTATGTGATGTTGAACTACCTTGGCAAACCGCGCGATGTGATGACACTGGCCCATGAATTGGGCCACGGCGTGCATCAGGTCTTGGCCGCGGGACAAGGCGAACTGCTCGCCTCAACCCCGCTCACCTTGGCCGAAACCGCCTCGGTGTTTGGCGAAATGCTGACCTTCCGTAAAATGCTGGACGGGGCGAAAACCGTGGATGAAAAACGCATCCTGCTGGCGGGCAAGGTTGAAGACATGATCAACACCGTGGTGCGCCAGATCGCGTTTTACGATTTTGAATGCAAACTCCACGCCGCGCGCCGCGAACAGGGCGAATTGACACCGGACGACATCAACGCCTTGTGGATGTCGGTGCAAGCCGAAAGCCTTGGACCGGTGTTTGAGTATATGGACGGCTACGAAACCTTCTGGGCCTATATCCCGC